>WTHG01000299.1 GCA_011523245.1 Verrucomicrobiales bacterium
GTACGAACAGGCCGGACATGCTGATAATGGTGAGCACGAGGAACATCGCGCTGGTCACAGGGTTGCGACTGAAGGGGTTAAACACCACCAGCAACCCGCAGAGCAGGGTGAGCGCGCTGAAAATGTAGAAGAGAATCTCCTGCATTATTCTTGGCTAGCCTCCTTGTTGTCAGGCTCAGGTTGGTCCACGGGGAACATTTCCTGCGCCTTGGCTTCCTCGGTTTTCTTTTCCCACTTCTTGATGCGGTCGTGATGGGTGCCGCCGCGTTCGAGGAGCTTGTCCTTATGGAAAATCATTTCCTCACGACTGCTGCCGGTGAGAGCGTAATCACGGCGCATCTTGTCCTCGTCGTAACCCTCATAATAATCCTTGGCGAGATAGATAGCCTGCTCGGGGCAGACTTCCTCGCAGAACCCGCAGAAAATGCAGCGGAGCATATTGATCTCAAAATCCTTGGGCATCTTCTCCGCGCCTTCACGATGGGCATCCTCGCCATCCTCGCCGGGGGGGGTGATGCGGATGGCCTTGGGTGGGCAGACAAATTCGCAGAGCTGGCAGCTCACGCATTTGGTGTTGTCATTCTGATCACTCACCAAATACGGCGCACCACGGAAACCTTCGGGTACGGTCCAGAGTTCCTCCGGATAATTGAGCGTGGTCTTGAACTTGTTGTCCTGGTTTTTCTCTTCGTACACCTTCGATTTCTTGAACGAGAAAAAGTGGCTGAGCGTGACCTTGAAGCCATTGAGAAACGTGGGAATGTACAGGCGTTCCCACCAGCTCAGTTTCACGCGTTGGACTTCTTTGGCCATAATTATTTAAGAGTGAAATACAGGTAAAGCGCCGTCACCACAATGTTCGCCAAGGCGAGCGGCACAAATCGTTTCCAGCCCAGATCCATCAGCTGATCGTAACGGAAGCGCGGCAGCATCCAGCGCACCCAGATAAACAACCCCATGAACAGCAGCAGTTTGCCGATGAAAATGCCCACCTGCAGCAGGCTCATGCCGAGGCTGGTGGCCGTTTCGTTGAGGCCGGCGAAAGGTAGCGTCCAACCGCCGAGGAAGAGCACCACCATCATCGCGCTCACGGCAATCATGGCTGCGTATTCGCCGAGGAAGAACAGAGCAAACTTCATCGAGCTGTATTCGGTGTGATAGCCGCCAACCAGTTCCGATTCGCTCTCGGGCATGTCAAACGGCAGTCGATTAGTTTCCGCAAAGGCCGCGATCAGGAAGATCACGAATGCCAGCGGTTGCTTGAAAATAATCCAGGCGCCGCTCGCCTGATACTCAACCACCTTGGTGAGGTTTAGCTCGCCCACCAGCATGAACACCGGCACCACGCTCATGCCCATGGCGATCTCGTATGAAATCATCTGTGCGCTGCTGCGGATGCCGCCGAGGAAAGGATATTTGGAGTTGCTCGCGTAGCCCGCCAACACGATACCGTACACACTGAGGCTCACGATGCCGAAGGTGTAAAGAATGCCAACGTTCAGGTCGGAGATGACGGCGTTTTGATTGCCGATCTTCGTGCCGAACGGAATCACCGCCAGCGTCAGCAGCGCCGGCACCATGCTCACCGCGGGCGCCAGCCAGAAATACACCTTACGCACGTAGGCCGGTGTGAAGTCTTCCTTGAGCACAAACTTCAATCCATCCGCCGCCGGTTGCAGCAGGCCCCACGGGCCGACGCGGTTGGGGCCCACGCGGTCTTGGATCCACGCCGAAATGCGCCGTTCAGCGACCACCGAGTAGGCCACCATCGGCAACACCACCGCGAACACCGCAATCACAATCTTCAGCAAACTGAAGAGCGCAAACTGCTGTCCCGCAGGCAGGCTGTTAATCCATTCGGTCACAATGTTTACAATTCAACGGTCACGCCGGTATCGCCGAGCGCGGCCCAAGTCAATTCCTTCGCTTTAAAAGCTTCCACCTCGCCGGCCATTTGGTTGAACAGCCCCTCGATGGTGCTGAAGCCGTTTTGGCCGGTGGTGTTTTCCACGAGCTCATGCAGAAACTCCCATTCCGCACGGGCATCGCCGGGCGCCTCGAGCGCCTTCATGAATTTCTGCACGCGCCCCTTCACGTTGGTAAAGGTGCCACGCTTCTCGGCATGCGCGCAGCCGGGTAATAAATAATGCGCCTTGGCCGTGGTGGCGTTGGGAAGGATGTCGCTCACCACGAGCAACTCCAGTTGGTCGAGCAACGCCTCGCTGATGCCGTGTTGCGTGACGTCTTCGCCGAAGACAATCAACGATTTGATCATGCCACTCTCGATATCCGCGGCGATGGCGGCGATACCGTTTCCAGTTGCTTCGCCGGCGATGCCAATTAGGCGTGCGCCAGTGGTGTTCGGGTTTTTATCCGCGTTCACCAGCAAATGATCTGCTTCTCCAGTACGGGCGATGGTAGTGGTGGGCGCCTCAAGTTTGGCGGCGAGTTTCTTGAGAAGGTATAGCTCCTCGTTGGTCTGGCGGGCGCTGGCGATGATGGCCACTGAACCGGGCGCGGCTTCCTCGAGTTTGCCGCTGATCTCGGTGATGGCGGTGGCCCAGCCGTTGGCGCCTTGCACTTCGGCGAGGCGATCCTCCCGGCCGATCCATTTGTAATCGAGCCGGCCTTCATCGCACATCCACGGTCCGTTCACCGCGTCGTTCTCTCGCGGCTCATAGCGGTACATGGCGTTTTCGCGCGAGCCGATGACCGTGTTGCAGCCGGTGCCGCAGCCGGTACAGAGACTGTTGGTTTCCTTAAGGAACCACACGCGCATCTGGAACCGAAAATCCTTGGAGGTTAACGCGCCCACCGGACAGATGTCCGCGGTGTTGAGCGTGTAGTTGTTATCAAACGGTGTGTCGAGGAAGGTGGCGATGGTGTTGTAACTGCCGCGATTCACGATGCCGAGCGCGTCATCCTCAGCAATGTCTTTGCTGAACCGGATGCAGCGGGTGCAGAGCACGCAACGCTCCGCATCGAGCATGATGCGCGGGCCGAGATCCACGGCCTTGGGCTTGTGGACCTTGTATTCGGCAAACTGGCTTTCGGCCTGGCCGTGTTCCACGCTGTATTCCTGCAGTTTGCATTCGCCGGCCTGATCGCAAATGGTGCAGTCAAGCGGGTGATTGATGAGCAGGCTCTCCAGCACCGCCTCGCGCATCTCCTTAGTTTCCGGGCTGCTGGCGTAAATTTCCATGCCTGGAATTAGGTTGGTGGCACAGCCGATCACACCCTTGGGGGTGGAACGCTCGTAAGGGAGCACCATCGGGTCGATCTTCAGGGTGCCATCCTCATTCATCGGCGGTTTGCCGTCGGGGCCGGGGCGTCCGGGCATGCCCACGTGCACGAGACACATACGGCAGTTGCCGGCTACAGGTAGCTTGGGGTGATAACAATAATGCGGAATCTCAATCCCGGCATGCTTGCACGCCTGCAACACCGTGGTGGGCACGAGGTTGCCCTGCCAATCGGGGGTGAGCTTGGGCACTTCGATCGACTTGCCATCGACCTTTACGGTGATGGTCTCAATCGCGGGGGGCTCTTCCGTTTTGGTTTCCTCAGCCATGGTCAGGCAGATGTTTTCTCCTCAAACTTGTCTTTGAATTTATCCACGAAACTCAGCACGGGCCAGGCACAGGCTTCACCAAAGGCACAGATGGTGCGGCCTTGGATGTTGTGTGCAATGTGCTTAAGGTAATCAGCATCCTCCGGGCGTCCCTCGCCATGCGTCATGCGATGCAGGGCTTTGTTCATCCAGAGGGAGCCTTCGCGGCACGGGGTGCATTGGCCGCAGCTTTCGTGGGCGTAAAATTCGGCGAGGTTGGCCAGGCATTCGACGATGTCGCGGCTCTCATCAATAACAATGATCGCGCCGGAGCCCGACATGGTTCCAATCTTCATCAGCGTATCGAAATCGTACGGCACATCGAGCAGATCGATTTCCTCTTCGCCCACCTTGAATTTCTCACCAGCGCGCAGCACCTTGGATGAGGAGCCGCCGGGAATGATCGCCTGCAGCTGGTTGCCATCGCGCAGACCACCGCCGAAATTCGGATCGTTGATCAGCTCGCCCAAGGTGACCTTGCCGGTTTCGATTTCAAAATAACCGGGCTGTTTCACGTCACCGCTCAAGCTTACGAGGCGGGTGCCTGTGTTGTTCGGCGTGCCAAGCTTGGCGAACGCTTCGGCGCCCATCTCCACAATGTGTTTCACATTGCAGAGGGTCTCCACGTTATTGACGATTGTGGGGCACATGTACAGGCCGAGGGCAGCGGGGAAGTAGGGCGGCTTGATGCGCGGGTAAGCGCGTTTGCCTTCGAGACTCTCGATGAGGCCGGTTGCTTCGCCGCAAATGTAAGCGCCCGCGCCGCGGTGCACGTGAATCTCCAGATCAAAACCGCTGCCGAGAATGTCTTTGCCGAGATAACCCTTGGCGCGCGCTTCGGCGAGGGCGGCGTTAAGAATTTTGGCGCCTTCGGTAAACTCACCACGAATGTAAATGTAGGCGAGATTCACGTGATTGGCCCAGCAGGAGATAATCATCCCCTCGAGCAACTGATGTGGATCCTTATAGATGATCTGCTTGTCCTTGAATGTGCCCGGCTCGGATTCGTCTGCGTTGCAAATGAGATAGACCGGCTTGGGATTCGGATGACGGACGAAGCTCCATTTGAGTCCGCAGGAAAAGCCCGCACCGCCGCGTCCGCGTAGACCGCTTTCTAGTACACTTTTGCGTAGTTTCGCCTGGGCGGTGATCTCGTTGCCATCGGCATCCGTCGAGGCCTTCGTGCCCAGTGCCTGACGCAATGCCTGATAACCGCCGTGGCGCTCGTAGCACTCGAGATCTCTCGAGTAATCCGGCTCATCGGCGTGTTTCAGCAGTAGTTTGTATTCCTGCGGCATCTGCTTGACTGTTCCTAAAAAATGGCTAGTTTCGCCCGCTCACCGGCTTGCCCGATGGTGTAACGGTAGCACGACAGATTCTGGTTCTGTTTGTTGGGGTTCGAATCCCTATCGGGCAACCACTTCATTCCTGGCACCCTCCCAAAATCTGATCGGCTTGGGCCTTGTCCACGGCCTCATAAAAATCGTCATTGCACATCATCACCGGGCCGGTGCCACAACTGGCCAAGCATTCGGCAAATTCGATGCTGAACTTACCGTCCTCGGTGGTCTGTAGTCCGTGCTTTTTCGGATCGAGCTTTAACTTGGTGCAAAGGTTTTTGTGCAGGTCCATGCC
>WTHG01000407.1 GCA_011523245.1 Verrucomicrobiales bacterium
CCCTTAGGTAGACCTGCTTCGTCGAAGGCCTTGGCAATTTCCATGGTCATCGCCGGGGCGAGTGAGGCGGGCTTAAGGATCACGGTGTTGCCGCTCACCAAGGCGGGGGCCAGTTTCCATGCCGGCAGGGCGATCGGGAAATTCCACGGGGTGATCAACGCCACCACGCCGAGCGGCTCGCGCTTGGTGTAGAGCATGTTATTCGGTAGATCATGAGGCACGACCTGCCCGCCGATGGTGTAGGAGAGCCCGGCCATGAACCGGAAAATATCGACAGTGCGGCCTACTTCCATGCCGGCCTCGATCTTGGTTTTGCCTTCCTCACGGCACAACAACTCGGCGAGTTCACCTTGACGGCTGGCAAGGATGTTGGCTACGGCCGAGAGAATCTTGCCGCGGGCCGGGGGCGTAGTGTCGCGCCAGCCGGGGAAGGCCGCCTGCGCGGCCTCGACGGCGGCCTGAGCATCGGCCGTGCCGCCCTTGGCGTATTCGGCGACAGCCTCGCGGGTGTCGGCCGGGTTGTGGTTGGTGAAGGTGTCGCCGGACGCGGCGGCCACCCATTCGCCGTTAATGAAATTATGATACTGCTTCATGCGATGAAATTTGGAGCGAGCGGCGAGTGTGCCGCAGGCAGCGGGGAGGGGCAAGTTTCACCTTGCTCGAGATTTGGGGTGAAATGGGACGAGATGGAACGCGTCTCTTCGGTCAAACCAGCGCGTCGGCCTTGGCGGCGAAGATAAAGTCGGCCTCATTTAGCCCGTCAATTTTGTGGGTCCAGATGGTGATCTTCACTTTGCCCCAAGCGAGGTAGATGTCCGGGTGATGAAAAATCTCCTCGGCCAGTGCGCCGACTTTGTTGGTGAACGTCAGGGCTTCCTCGAAATTCTTGAACGTATATTCCTTCTCCAGATGATGGCCCTCAATCACCTTCCAACCATTGCCCAGTTGCGATTGAAGTGCATTGAGTTCCTCGCCGGCCAAGGGCGGCACACCGCCTTGACAGGGTTTACATTCGCGTTCGGACAAACTGCAGGCAGCATCACTCATGATTGGGCTTGAGCTTAGCCGTATCTGTCTCGATTGCCAGTTTTTCCGCATCCCGGCGCCACAGGGCCGCCAGGAAACTACCGAGGATACAGTGCATGATTGCTGAAATGGCGCAGGGCGTGGCGGTGGAGGGCGTGAAATGTTTCACGGCCAGCGCGCTGCCCAACCCGCTGTTTTGCATGCCCACCTCAATGGCCATGGTGCGCCGGATACGTTCCTCAAACCCAAACACCCGCGGGATGCCATAGCCCAGCGCGAAGGAGCCGGTGTGCATGAGCGTGACGGCCAGCAATAGGATGCCGCCGGTTTCGCGGATTTCCGCCGAACGTTGGCCCAGAATGCTGGCCACAATCAGGACGATGGCGATTACTGCCACCAAAGGAGCAAATGGTTTAACTTGTTCGACGGCGCGATGCGCGTAGCGGTTGAGCGTCATGCCGATGAGGATCGGCAGCAGCACAATCTGCACCGTGCTCTTGAAAAGCGCCACTGCGTCCACCGGCACATATTTGCCGGCTAGCCATTGGGTGAGCACTGGCGTGAGCGCAATGGCGGCGAAGGTACTGCACATGGTCATCAACACAGACAACGCCACGTGCGCGCGGGCAATGTACACCACCACATTCGAGGCTGTGCCGCCAGGGCAACAGGACACGAGGATTAGTCCCACGGCGAATTCACTCGGCAGCTGGAGCCCAGTGGCGATGGCCCAGCCCATGAGCGGCATGATGCAAAACTGGGCGAAGACACCGAGGGCTACGGGCTTGGGTGTACGAGCCACCTCACGGAAATCCTCCAGTGACAATGTGATGCCCATGCCCAGCATGATCACCGCCAGTCCCCACACGATTAGCGGTCCCTGAAACCACGTGAACCATGCCGGCTGGAACAACGCCAACACCCCGCACAGGGTGACCCAGAACGGGAATAGATTGGTGAGTTGGTTGAGGATGCGGTTCATTGAGCTTGGATCGGGCCGGTTGAAAAGGTAAGGTTTTGAACTGAAGTGGCCGAGCGGAAAAGGCATCAAGTTCTTTACGATGACGAATGTGCGATGTGTACATTCCAAATGCGCGTGCTCACCTGGCTGGATTGGCTGAACGCGGTTCAGCTTATCCCCGCTTCGGATCCGGAATGTCTTCGGCTGGCTCCGGGGCTGACGCACGAAAAACTGATGGCAGCTATTCACTGCGTGTGTGCAGATGGCTCCGTGTTGCGAGGCGCGCGTGCCCTGCGGTTTGTTGGGATGCGGATGCCGTTGATGATTCCATTCGCCCTTTTTTTATGGCTGCCGGGAGTGATTTGGATCGCCGAAAGAATTTACGCATGGATCAGCCAAAACAGATACATTTTGAGCAAGTTTTTTGGATGTAAAGATGCCTGTGCGATCATGCCGCAACGGGAGCGCGAAGGCGAAATCGCCACGAAACCATCGGAAAAATAATCCATTTCGCGCTTGCCATGGGCCTTGCTCCTGCTATTTTCCTCGGCCCGCTTTACTGGATTTTAAAATGAAGAAGGACATTCATCCCGAGAATTATCGCCCCGTGATTTTCCGCGACACGAGCACAGGTGATGAGTATCTCACCCGCTCCTGCGCGCCCACCAAAGAAACCGCCGTGTTCGAAGGCCAGGAATACCCGCTGTACTCCATGGGCATCAGTAGCTTTTCGCATCCGTTCTACACGGGTCAACAGACCTTCGTGGATACGGCTGGCCGTGTGGACAAATTCCAGCAACGCGCCGCCAAGGCTAAGGCGATTGCCGAGGCCCGTGCCGCCAAGGCCAAGAAGTAGCCATTCTCATTGATAACCGCCCGCCCGGCTGGCTCCGCGGCGGGTGGTTTCTTTTTTCCGCCCGTGGATCTCCAGCCGCACATCGAGAAATTTGCCACCCGCATGGGTGAGGTGGAAACTGAGCTGGGTGATCCCAAGGTGTTTGAGAACAACCGGCGTGCCCAGGAGCTGGGCCGCGAATACGCGCGGCTCAAGAACCTTGTGGGGCTGGGTGAACGACTGCTCAAGGCGAAGGGGGAGTTAGAGGAGAATCGCGCCTTGGCTGCCGGCGACGATGCCGAGATGGCCGAGATGGCGGCAGAGGAAATTCCATCCTTGGAAGAGGAAATCCCACGTCTTGAAAAAGAGCTGCAGTTCGGCCTTGTGCCGCCCGATTCCACGGATTCCCGCAACACAATCGTAGAAATTCGCGCCGGCGCCGGCGGCGATGAGGCGGCTCTGTTTGTGGGGGATCTGTACCGCATGTACACCCATTTCGCGACAGCCCAAGGCTGGAGCCATGAGCTGATGGAAAGCAATGCTGCGGAAATGGGCGGCTTTCGCGAAGTGATCTTCGCCCTCAACGGCGAGGAAGTGTACAAGCTCATGAAATTTGAGAGTGGCGTGCACCGCGTACAACGCGTGCCCGCTACCGAGGCCAGCGGACGCATCCATACCAGTACCGTGACGGTGGCGGTGTTGCCTGAGGCAGAGGAAGTGGATGTGGAGATTGATCCGAATGATTTAGAGGTGGATGTTTACCGTTCCAGCGGGCCCGGTGGGCAGAGCGTAAACACTACCGATTCAGCCGTGCGTCTCACTCACAAGCCCACCGGTTTGGTGGTGACCTGTCAGGATGAGAAGTCTCAGCACAAGAATAAGGCCAAGGCCATGAAGGTACTGCGCTCGCGCCTGCTGGATCTTCGCATTGCCGAGGAACAGGCCAAGTACGCCGCTGAACGGAAAGCGCAGGTTGGCACCGGCGAACGCAACGAGCGTATCCGCACCTATAATTTCCCCCAAAACCGCGTGAGCGATCACCGCATCGAGCTCACGCTGCACAGCCTTCCACAGTTTATGGAAGGCGAGATTGCCGAGATGTCACAGTCGCTCTGGCAGCATGATCTGGAGGAGAAACTCAACGCCCTGCAACTATGACCGATTCAAAAATTCGTGGGCTCATTTTCGATTGCGATGGTACCCTTGTCGACACCATGCCCCTGCATTGGCGGGCGTGGAACAGCGTGTGTGATCGGCACGGCATTGTGTTTCCCGAGGAACGGTTTTATGCATTGGGTGGCGTGCCATCCGTGAAGATTCTGCACATGCTCAAGAAGGAGCAGGAGCTGGACTTTGATCCGGCCGAAGTGTCGCGCGAGAAAGAGGAGGCCTACGTCCCACTGATGCCCGAGGCTAAGCTCATAGAACCGATTGCCGCCATTGCGCGCGATGCGCAGGGGCGTTTGCCCATGGCTGTGGCCACCGGCGGCCGCGCCAAATATATCAAGCCGCTGCTGGAATCGGTCGGCATTCTGGATTGGTTTGGCGCGGTGGTGACGGCGGATGATGTGGAGAACCATAAGCCCGCGCCGGATACCTTCCTGAAGGCGGCCGCGTTAATTGGTGTGCCGGCCGAAGAATGCCGCGCGTACGAGGATACGGATCTGGGGATGGAAGCCATTCGCGCCGCCGGCATGGAGGCCGTGGATGTACGGGAAATTCGCGGGGTGTTGCCAACGCCTGTGGCCCCCTAAAGCACTTCCATCTGCACAGCTTTTTCGGGCAGTTCTCGTTTCACCCACACGTACCGGAAGAGTACAGTGCGCAACGCCATGGCCACCGGAATGGCCAGTAGACCGCCGATCACCCCGCCCACCAGCGTGGTGCCCATCAGCACGGAAATGATTACCGCCACCGGATGCATTCCCACTCGATCGCCAATGATCTTCGGCTGAATTACGGTTTTCTCTAGGAACAATACCAAGGCACAAACCCCCAGGGACGCCACCGGCGCGTAAACGCCCAGCTCAGTGCCGAATAGGCTCATCTGATCGCCGTGCGTCAGCGACAGCAGCAGCACGGGCACTGTGGATACGATCACGCCAAAGTAAGGGATGATCCCGATGATCCCGGCCAGCAGCCCGAGCAAGATTCCGTAGGGCAGGCCAATGATCGAAAAGCCGATCGCCAGACAGAGCCCCACACAAATCGCCACTAGCACTTGGCCGCGGAAGAACACCACCAGACAGTCGTTGAACGACTCCAGCACGAAGACCGCCTCTTCCTTGAATTTCGATTCCTTTAACGGCAGGTAATCGCTCCACTTGCGCTGGATGGTTTGCGCCTCGAGCAGGAAATAAAAGACGTAGACCGGCACCAACGCCATGCC
>WTHG01000241.1 GCA_011523245.1 Verrucomicrobiales bacterium
CCTTGGAACCGTGATCCACCAAGTACCGCGGACGGCCAGAGAGGTCGGGCACGGTGGCGGTTTGGATGTTGATGCCCATGGCGGTGTACAACGTGGCGAAAACATCGGCGAATTTCACGGGGCGATCCACCGCTTCGCCGGCCTTCTTGTCCGTGGCCCCAATCACCTGTCCGTGCGTCATGCCGCCACAGGCGAGAGCCGCGCAGCTGACGCGGGGCCAGTGGTCGCGACCAGCCTTACTGTTGATCACCGGTGTGCGGCCGAACTCGCCCCAAACCACGACGCTCACGTCGCGATCAAGCCCGCGCTGGTGCAAGTCCTCCACGAGCGCTGTCAGGCCCTGGTCGAGCATCGGCATATCTTCGCGCCCACGCTTGAAATTGCCGCCGTGCCAATCCCACCGGCTGAAGGCGACAGTTACACAGCGCGCTCCAGCCTCCACCAAACGACGGGCCAGCAGGAAATCATCGAGCAACTTGTGCGAGCCATCGGCCTGCTTTTTATGGCTGCCGCGCCCGTAGCGGTCACGCAGCTTGGAATCTTCCTTATCGAGATTTAGCGCTTCGGCAAAACGCGCCGAGGTCAGCATGGCCAAGGCCTGCTGGTTAAAGGCATCCAAGCCTTCCATTTGGCGTTTGGTATCCACGTCGCGCCGCAGTTGGTCGAACTGCGTCAGCAACGAGCGTCGGCCATCAAGGCGATCGAGGTTGATGCCGTTCAGCTTCATGTCCTCTTTCACGCCGCCGGCTTTGTTCGGCAGGAACGGTCCATGCGCCGGCCCCAGGAACCCGGGCCGGCCCGGGTCGCCCCAAGGCTTGTGGCCAGTGTCCGGAGCCAAGCCGACAAAAGGCGGCACGCCGGCGGTCGCCGCTCCGTGCATGCGGGAGAGCACCGCGCCCATGCTTGGCCACCCCCCCGGGGGTTGATTGCCAAAATTGCCGCGGCCGGTTTGGCACTGCCAGGCATCGTGACGGCCGTTGGCTCCAACCATCGAACGGATGATTGTAAACTTGTCCATCATCTTTGCCATCAGCGGAAACTGATCGCCAATACGAATTCCGGGAATATTCGTAGAAATCTCATCGAACTCACCCCGCACCTCCTTCGGAGCATTCGGCTTGAGATCCCACATGTCCTGATGCGGCGGTCCGCCCGGAAGGAAGATGTTGATGATGGCTTTGTGGCTGCGGCCGGTTCCCTGCTGGGCCTCCGCGCGGAGGAGTTGCGGGAGCGTCAGGCCGCCCATGGCCAAGCCGCCGACAGTGAGAAATCCGCGGCGGGAAAGCCCGTCACAGAAGCGATATTGTTGGCCGGTAATCGTTAGCATAAATTGGGTCCGATTCAGGTTGTTGATTTTCGACGTGATACACCTTCACGTCATTCACCATGTCATAACATTTTTTTGCAAAAAAGTCACAGGTAAATAACGGGTTTTCTAGGCATTTTTTGCTTGCCATAGAGCGTTTGAGAGGGCCGAAAATCGGCTAATTAGGCGGGCGTGCTGGGGCGATCGGACGGTTCGTTTTCGGACACAGCCTCGGGCCGCAACCGATAGACCGCCTGCAGGTCACTGAAACCTTTGATCTCCATGGGGGGCAACGGCTCGGCCGAGCGGCCTTCGCGGGCCGCTTCGCAGGTAGCTTCATCCACCAGAATATCCATCGGCCCGGCCACCGTGCACAGGCGGCTGGCCAAATTGGCCCCCTGCCCAATGACCGTGAAATTCAGCCGATCTTCCGAGCCCATAAATCCCGCCAGCATTTCACCTGTAGCCACCCCGACGCCCACGTTAATTTCCCGGCCAGTCATCATGTTCAGCACCTTGCGCTCGGCTATCATCGCCCGGGCACAGGTCACAGCCCGCTCCGGTGCCGTTGGATCGCTGCCGGTCGCTCCGAAAACCGCCATAATCATGTCGCCCACAAATTTATCCACCAATCCGTCGTGCTCATGCACCACGCGCGTCATAGCCGTCATATGCTCGTTCAACATCATCACGGCCTCTTCCGGCGACATGTGCTGGGTCAGTTCCGTGTATTTCCGCATATCACAGAATAACACAGTCATCCCATGCGTTTCCCCGCCCAAGGCCACATTGCCGTTAATCAACCGATCGGCCACAAATTTATCCGTAACCTTGTTCAAAACATCACGATACTTTTCCTTTAACGATAATTCTTCTGCAGTATCGTTGAATGCTGCGGCTAATTTGCCGAATTCATCGTTACTGCGAACGGGAAGGCGCACATCGTAATCCCCTTCGCGAAGGCGCATGGTGGCTTTGTAGAGTCGCCGCACGGGCTTAAATAGGCCCAGTGAAATCAGCCAGCTAACGCCGACGGCCAGAATTCCCATGATCGCGCCGGTGCCCAGAATTTGTGCCTTCATTTCCTCCCGCACGGCCAAGGCATCAGCCCAGGCATACAAGCCCACCTTGTAGGCCACGGGCAGGGCGGGGTCTGAATCCATCGGGGCCACGAATACGCGGTAGGGCCCGCCTTGCATTTGGATAAACGGCGCTGCGGCGTTGTCACCCCGCACCGCGTCCTCCGCATGCAAACGCAGCCAATCGACCACTTTCGGCTGATCCAGCTCCGCAATGGCGCCAGACAAGAGGGCGCCGTCCACCCACACACCGGTAGCCAATTCGCTGACCTCATCCAATGTCTGCTCACCGCGTCGATTCATCGGAAAGCCCATAATCAACGTACCCACCTTGCGGCCCCCGCCGGCTTGCTCCACGGGCAGGCACACAACCTCCAGGAGTCGACGGGTGTCATTAAGGCCTGAGATGGCAACGTAACCCGATGCCGGCTCGATCAGATCCACCAAGCCGCCGTGCAACGAATCCAGTTTGGCGCGGAATTCGCGTTGAGTGCGGGTTTGCGCAAAGCTGCCGGCCCTCTCTTCGGGCAACAGAAATTCGCCTTGTTCATCCAAGAACACCAAATGTGACGCCATCACCCGCGCCCGGTTGCGCGGCACATGAATCACCGCCGGCTGATCCGGATTCACCGGGCCGCGGCCCTTGAGCAGAGGATCGGCCAACATCGAGGCGAGTGATTCCCGGGTCAGGGCATACAGTCGGCTGGCATCCAATTCCTCCACCGCCTGTTGGACTTCGGCCTGTTCCACAAACCGGCCGGCCTGTTGATGAGCCTCCTGCAACCGAGCAGCCTGTTCCCGCGGCAGGTAACTGAGCTGTTCGTTGACCCGTGAGCGAAACAGCCGGTCATTGGCCGCCTCCACCCGCTGCAACGCCACCATCAGCGACACCGCCGTGGTGGCACCCACCACGGCCAGCATAGCCAACAGCAACTTGATTCTGAATCCAAATGAAATCATTTCCGAAGAGACACTTATGAACTAATTAATACAGACGCAAGCGAGCGGTAAAAGGATTCAGAATAATTCACAAATCTATGGAACCCCTGGAAACGCTATTCTCGGTTGAAAGAAAAATGCAGATCGCCTTCGAACACTACTCGGGGGTGGCAGCACTCCATCTCATGAGACCTCTGCTTGAGCGGCCCAGAATTAGAATCGGCCAAAACTACTGTTTGCTAAGCCAGTAATGCAACGGCCGATTCAGCGCCGTGGGTTGTAATCGCTCCAACTGCTCCGCATCCCTCAGTGCCATAATCTTTCCGCCGCACTGTGGCCTACGTATACGTCCAAATATCATGTCAGTCAGGCGTCAAATCTCGTCGCTTGGACGCAAAAAAAGCGCCCCGCAGGGCGCTTTGAAAGATCTCACTAGCAAAGGCGTTTACCACCAGCTGCCGCGAGTAATTTGTTGGTTATCACCAGCGGTCGGAGATTCAGCTTTTCCGCCTACCAGCTCCGCGTTTTGACGCATCGCCTCCTGCAATCCGGCGTCGTCCGATTGCTGTACTTGGCCATCGGCAAAGGCAATTTGGCCTTGGCCTTCATCCAAACCGCTCATCACCACGCGCTTATCGTTGCTCGGGCCGGCCCAAGTCTCGGTGGGGCGGATGGCGCGGTGCGCCGGATCCCAGTTGTGACTCCAGTTATTCATCATGTTGGGCACACGATTGTGAGCCTTTACTCCCTCAAGGTTGCGAGTGAGCATTGTGATAGAGCCGGATCCTTTCGCGTCATCTCCACTCTTGTGAACCGCGTAGCTGATACCACGCTGGGACACTTGCGCACTCTTCCACCAAGAGCGACCCCATCCTTTCAAGATTCCATCTTTGACATCCTGATCATTGGTGCGCTTGGCACGCGGATCGGACGGCGAATGCAAGCTCGCGGAGCTGGCCAGATCTTGGCGTAGGGTGTTCTCGAGGAACAGATAGCGGATGTCCGCGGAAACGTGACGGGTGAAGTTTTCATCACTGGCACGCCGAGCGTTGTCCCACTGAGCCCAGTCTTCATTCCGGCCCTTGAGTTGGTTGGCTTCCTCTACGAGCTCGCCGTAGGTGTAAGCCACGTCTTCCGGAGTCATCATCCAAGGAAGGGAGGAATCATGGTCGCTGGCAAAGGCTGTCAGGGCTTTCTGATTTCCGCCCATCTTGCTCGAGCATTTGAGGCGGTTAGCCTTCTTCTTGGCCTTAGCTAGGGTGGGGAGCAACATGCTCGCCAAAATACCGATTATGGCTATGACGACCAGAAGTTCAATTAATGTGAACGCTTTATTTTTCATATTTTCGTGGTTTGGTCTTTGTTTATTATGGTTGCGCTTTAAGCACGCGGGAGCACCGCAACTATTGTGCCATAAATTTTTTAACAATTTTCACATTAATAGAGCTGGTTTTATGATTTTTCCTAAAAAATTTTTTGTTTTTGCGTAAAATTTCTTTTTGTTGCGTGATTTACACACCTTTTTTCCATATTTTTTCCTATTCAAACCTATAGGTGTATAGCCAAAAAAAGCTTCAATTTTCCTCCAAAAATTGGAAATATGAACTGCCGGCGTGTTCAATGCCGCGACTAAAACTAGAATAAACTTATGAAAGAACTCCTGAAACTATTCCCGATCTTGGGCTTGGCCTCGTTTATGGGCATCTCCATTGGTTGCGGTGGGGGCGCTGCCGACACCGGTGATGACACTCCGCCTGATGCTGAAGAGCCGTATGATGGCGGTGGCGCCGACGAAGGCGGCGAAAACACTGAAGGTGGTTCAGGCGAATAAACCTGATCGATTTGAAATACCTCACGGCCCCTCTCGGGG
>WTHG01000336.1 GCA_011523245.1 Verrucomicrobiales bacterium
AAGCTATCGTATGACCCGTTCGACTATGCGCGTCGAAGCTCAACTGAAATTGAATTAAATGGAGGGATTCGTTGTGGGGGGGAGCAGACGATCCGGGTTATTGTTGGCCAAAGTGCGTGGGATAAATTGGCGCCGCAAATCCGCCCCGGCGATGACGTGCGGCCGGAGGGGGTTTATGAAAATCTTGATCTGCTTGAAGTAGACCCTCGGGAGGAATTTGCGATCGATGATGATTCGCAGATCATTACGGTGGCCGATGGGGTGGGTTTACCAACGATTACCGCGTTTCGTTTGTTGGCCGCGAAATTATCACTCAAAGGAAAGGCTAATCCAATCCTGCTCAAGGATTGCCTAGATTTCGATGAGATGCCGTTGGATCCCAATGTAGCATTGCTGCGAGCATCTGTAGTGATCGGAGCCCTGCTGTGCGATGGCATTGGTGATGCGATTTTAGTGCGCGGCGAGAGTGGGGCGGGACAATCGCTTCGGTTGGCTTACAATGTATTACAGGCTGCCGGCTGCCGTTCTTTTAAGACGGATTATGTGGCTTGCCCGAGTTGCGGGCGAACGTTGTTTGATTTACAGGAAGTAACGGCCCGAATTAAGGCCCGGACAGAACATCTCAAGGGGGTGAAGATAGCCATCATGGGATGTATTGTGAACGGGCCTGGTGAAATGGCCGATGCAGACTTTGGTTATGTGGGTGGGGCACCGGGGAAAATTAACCTGTATGTCGGGAAATCACCCGTGCGATTCAATATCCCAGAGAAGGAAGCGGTGGAATCCCTCGTGGACCTGATTAAGGAACACGATAAATGGGTGGAGCCGATCGAAGCGGATTCATCAGACCAGTAACTGGTCGCGCCCCTTGGGGATGAACTCCAAATGATGCTGGATAAAGTTCCCTAAAAAGCGGCCGACGCTCGTGGCTTGCGCGCGCGTGGGGGCGAGCGTGATGATAGCGTCCCAATTCAACACGGCCAACTGTTCCATGAGTAGGCAAGTTCCCTTGTCGAGATTGTGGTTGTCTAAAGGTGGGGTCAGTCCCAGTTCGTTGAGCGTTTTGATTTCCAGAGCGTAAGTTAAGGCAGGCCGGGCGGGATTGTTTTCCAAATGATTCAGTAGCGTCTTGAAGATCGCGTGAATGCCGGGCAAGGCGTTTTCTGGTTCGGTGGCTCGTTCAATCAAGCGGGTGGCATAAGCGAGCAGTTGAAGGCGCTTGATGTCCAGACGGAGTTTGGGGTGATTGGCCAGCGGTTGTACCTCGCGCAGTGTGTGTAGATCAGATTGGCGGCTGCGACTAAATGAGAAATCGGCTTCAAACAGCAAGTCAAGTTTACCTCGCATGGCGCTCTTAGGCCGGCGGGCTCCTTTGGCCACTGTGCCGAGTCGGCCGTGCTCTTGGGTTAGCCAGTGGATGATCAAGCTGCTGTCCGTCAATGGGCGGACACGCAAGATGATGCCATTGGCTTTTTCATCCATGGGCCAGGGTATCAACAGGGAATCGTTTGGCTAATCGATTCAAGAGGCGGTTTTCTTCCTGCTTCATTCGTCGTCTATCATCCGGGGCATGATCATCGTGTCCCTGGAGATGGAGGACGCCGTGGATAAAGTATCGGGCGAGTTCACGGCCAAGAGAGACATTGTAGCGTTGACTATATTCGGCTGCCACGGCCGGGCAAATGAGGAGTTCGCCATCAAGCACTCCGGTTTCCGAATAATCAAAGGTGATAATATCCGTCGGACCTTCGTGTTGCAAATGCGCTTCATTAACTTCAGCCATGCGCTTTGCGGAAACAAAGGCGACCGACAGGTGATAGGAAGGGGCATTAAATAGTTGCTCCAGAGCAATCGTTGCGGCCTTTTTGAATTCGCGAGAAGCGATTCGGTGTGCGCGTTGCTGGTTACGGACACTGAGTGTGTTCATTCCCGGTTGCGGCGGGTTTCGTAGGCGTTGATGATCTTTTGCACCAACGGATGACGGACCACATCCTGTTGGCGAAACTCCTTGATGGCGATGCCTTGAGTTTGCCGCAATGTCAGCAAAGCCTCAATAAGCCCCGACTGCTTCGATGGTGGGAGATCGACTTGGGTTGGATCGCCGGTGATAACGGCTTTGGAGTGATAGCCGAGCCGGGTTAGGAACATGAACATTTGTTCGTTAGTCGTATTTTGTGATTCATCCAAAATCACAAACGCATTGTTTAAGGTGCGTCCACGCATGTAGGCAAGCGGAGCGATTTCAATAGTCTCGCGTTCCATGTGTCGTTGCACTTCCTCGGCCGGGACCATGTCGAGCAGAGCGTCGTGCAAAGGGCGTAGATACGGATTGAGTTTTTCGCGCAAATCACCGGGAAGAAAACCCAGTGCCTCGCCTGCCTCGACTGCGGGGCGAGTGAGAATGATGCGTGAAACATCGCCGCGCTGGAGTGCGCTCACAGCCATGGCCATGGCGAGGTAGGTCTTGCCCGTGCCGGCCGGACCTACGCCAAAGGTGACATCGTGAGCTGTGATTGACTGAATGTATTCCTTTTGGCCAATTGTTTTAGGAATGATCGAAGTCTTTCCTGGGGATGTCGTTATGGTGTGACTTTTTAATTCCTTGAGCGCCTCGCCCCCGACTTCCTTAACGGTTTGGATGGCTTTCACTAGATCATGTTGGCGGGGCCGCCGGCCGGAGTCCAGTTGGTCCTTGAGTGATTCGAACACATCCTTAGCGCGTGCCAAATTCTCGTCGTTGCCTTCCAGTTTAATCCAAGCATCTCGGGATGTGGCTTGGATTTCCAATTCTTTTTGAAGAAAACGGAGATTAGCCAGATTGTTGTCAAACAGTTGCTGGGCTTGGCGGGCGCTCTCGTACTGAAGGGTGATCGTGGCCATCTTATTGTTTTGCCAATGCCTTGCGAAGTTTTGCAGCGGTTTCGGTGAGTGCCTCAGGGAGCACAGCGGTTTGGCCGATGGCGGGCATAAAATTGGTGTCCCCGGTCCAGCGGGGAACGATGTGCCAATGGAGGTGCTCTTCAATGCCGGCCCCGGCAACGCGTCCAAGGTTTAGGCCAACGTTAAAGCCGTCAGGATTCATGGTTGATTGGATCGCGTGTTTGGTGGCTTGAATGAGTTTAAGTAAATCGAGATTTTCCTCGTCGTTCAATTCATCCAAATCTTGCACCTGTTTGTAGGGCACAATTAACAGATGGCCGCCATTGTAGGGGTAGGTGTTGAGTACTGCATAGCCGTGGCGTGTCCGGCGGATTACATAGTTGCCTTCATCGTCCTCGGATTGGCCGATTTGGGTGAACACAGAAGCATCACCTATAGGACTCTTGGGGCCGAGGATGTAATCAATGCGCCAAGGCGCGTGTAGTGCTTCCATTGGGCGTAAACTATGCTTGGGGCGGGGCGATTGTCAAAGCTGGTTATTCAACCAACAAGGATTTGAATTGTACCCGTGTGCGATCAAAAGTGCCTTGAATTTCCTGCAGGAGCGTGTGGCCTTCTTCGAGATTCCCTGATTTAGCGCCGTTCTCAAGTCGAGAACAAGCATCGGCTAATTGGTGGGCGCCCAGATTGGCACTACTGCCTTTGATTTGGTGAGCGATATTGGCCGTCGCTTCGTGGTTTCGGTTGGTTAAGGCAATGTGCAGTTCAGATAGTTGTGAATGGGTTTGGTCCAGATACAACGAAATTATTTCACGAAACGTATCGTCTTGGCCGGCTACTCGTAGTTGATCGATTTGCGAGGTGTCTAACAGGGGTATTTCTGACTCGGCACCGTCTTCCTCTACGGCTTCAATTCCTAACGATCTTTGAAGGGCGATTTGTAATTCCTTCAATTGAACAGGTTTGGAGACAAAGTCATCCATGCCCGCCTCAATGCAGGCCGCGCGATCGTCTTCTTGGGTGTTTGCGGTCATCGCGATTATGTAAACCGGTTCGCGTGTTTTGTCTTCTAATTCCAGTTTGCGGAGTCGTCGGGTTGCCTCAAGGCCGTCGAGGACGGGCATTTGGCAATCCATGAGCACGATGTCGAACTGATCGAGGTTCGTATCCAAAACGGCTTGGCCGTGTTCGCAAATTTCCACCTGATGGCCGAGTTTGGTCAGCTGCAGGGTGGCCACGCGTTGGTTAATAGGATTGTCTTCGGCAACCAAAATGCGCAGGGAATTATGCTGGTTGATCGAGTTACTGGTGGAGGATTTGGGTTTATGAGATTTTCCGGTCAGGGCATTTAAAAGAGCTTGGTGGAGCCGGTTTAAGCGAACGGGCTTAAGCAGAGTTCCAGAAACGCCCAGGGTGCGTAGCATGCCGGGATCCACTTTCATGCGTCGCGTGGTAAGTAGGACGATTTTGGTGTTGGCATGGTCGGCGGAGGAATGGATTTCTTGAACAAGATCTAGTGCATCGCTGCCTTTAAGATTCAGATCAAGCAGGATTAAATCGAATGGGCCCTGTTCTACCAGGGCGGACTGAGCTTCATCTTCAGAGTGAGCAGTCGTCACATTTATCTGCATTTGGACGGCGTATTCCTCGATGGCTTTGCGGGCGAAATCGTTGGGGACAATGGCTAGGAGTGAGCAGCTGGAAAAATCCTCTGCGTATTGCTGGAGTTCACCGTCTTTCTTTTCTAATACGACTGTGAAGTGGAATTGGGAGCCTTCGTTTGAGGCGCTCTCCACCCACATGTCCCCATTCATCATTTCAGTGAGTTGACGGGATATGGAGAGGCCTAGGCCGGTGCCGCCATAGCGCCGGGTGGTGGAGCCATCGGCTTGACGGAAGGCGTCGAAGATTTTATCACGCATCTCCGGGCTGATGCCGATGCCGGTGTCGGAAATGGTAAACTGCAGTTTTACTTCGCCATCGGTTTCGTCGATGGCTCGGACGGAAGTTTGCACTTCGCCTTTCTCGGTGAATTTTACCGCATTGCTAATTAGATTCAGAAGAATCTGTCGAAGTCTTCCGGCGTCACCTCGATATTGGCCGTCCAGTGACGGTGGAATATGGCAGTGTAATTCTATGTGGTTCACCTCAGCCCGGAGAGCATGCAGCTCAACCGCTTCCTCGATCACTTGGCGGAGAGGGAACTCAGTTTTTTCGAGTTCCAATCGTCCCGCCTCGATCTTTGAAAGATCGAGAATATCATTTAATATCTCCAGCAAGGCGTCGGCACTGGTCCGGACTGTATCGGCA
>WTHG01000337.1 GCA_011523245.1 Verrucomicrobiales bacterium
GTGACGAGCAGGTGGGTGTGGACATCGTTCGCAACGCTGTAGAATCCCCGCTACGCAGCCTGTCTGCCAACGCCGGACTCGAAGGCGCCGTGATCGTGAAGGAAGTCCAAGGCAAGAAGGGCAACATCGGCTTCAACGTGGCCACCGAAGAATACACCGACCTGATCAAGGCCGGTGTGGTGGACCCAGCTAAGGTAACTCGCTCGGCCATACAGAACGCGTCGTCCATCGCCGCGCTTCTACTCACCACCGAGTGTCTCATCACCGACGTTCCGGAAGAGGAGAAGCCCGCTCCGGACCACGGTCACGACCACATGTAAGTCATCACGACAAACATATTACACGGGCCGGCCCTCGGGTCGGCCCTTTTTTATTTGACTCATAATTGCGATTACAAAAAAACACCCAGTTTACAGTACCCAAGCAGTAACGAATTCCACTACAATGCCCTAAGTGAAATCCCATAGCCTACTAAAAACCGTGTTCAAAGAGAAATCGGTGAAGCATATAGCCGATCAGATGAACCTCTCCTCATCCACCGTTTACAAATGGGCGGAATCACCGGATACCGGTTCAGCAAGCGGCATTTCTAACCCACTTGACCGCGCCCAATCCCTAATCCTTGCCGCGGACGACCCGCGCTTATTGCGGTGGCTCTGCGAGCAATCAGGGGGATTCTTCGTTGAAAACAGTGACCCTTCAACCGACAACACGACAAGCCCGCAGACACTGGCCCCGGCCACCAGCAAAGTTGTGAAACAGTTTGCCGATCTTCTTTCCACCGTGGCTGAAGCGGCCGCTGACTCCAAGATCAGCGCCAAGGAAGCCACCAACATTCGGCGAGAATGGGAACGCCTCAAACGTGCGGCCGAGGGTTATGTGAAATGCTGTGAGGAAGGAAACTTTAAACGGTTGAATCGTGACCTGAAGAAGTAAGCACGCCTTGCGCCTGCAAAAATGCCTGTGTCTCGTTGGCATCCTGATGGCAACAAGCCCTCCAACCGCGCGCCCGGCCGGCCTCAATATTTTCTGGGCGATCATCCAAATAAATGATCGATTCTCCTTCACGCCCCGAGGCGGCCTCCAACGATTCGTAAATCCCGGCATCCGGCTTTAGCGACTTCACTTCGTGCGACAGAATGTGGCCGGTAAATTTCGACCAAAAATCATAAGAGCGACTGATGTGACGGACCGCCATTTCATTCGTGTTTGAGAACGTGTAAGTGGGCACACCCCTTTCGACCATTTTCCGATGCATTGCAATGGTCTCTTCAATGGGCGTAAAAATATCCTCGAACAACGCCGCAAACTCGGATTCTGTCCCGGCGAATTTAGTTTCGTCTTGAATGCGCGTGAAAAATTCCGGGGAGGTCAATTGGCCGGATTCATATTCCGCTAGCAGAGGTGATTGGTTCAGGTATGCATCCAGTGCCGCTTCATTCCATTGTGTTCGTGGTGCTAGTTTGGCGATGAGAATGCCATAATCAAAATCTAGCAGCACCTTGCCGATATCGAATGCAACCACCGGTTTCATTACATTTCCCGCCGGCCTTCGAGTGCATGGCTCAGAGTGAGATCATCGGCGTATTCCAAGCCACTGCCCGCTGGCAATCCATGCGCAATACGAGTCACTTTCACGCCTTTGGCCGTCAAGCGTTGTGCCAGATAATTGCTCGTCGCATCGCCTTCCACATCGGTTCCCAAGGCCAGAATCACTTCCCGTACGCCATCCATGCGCGCCTCCAGTTCGGCAATCCGTAGATCCTCCGGATCCACCCCGTTCAAAGGCGAAATTTTCCCGCCCAACACATGAAAGCGTCCTCGGAAGGCACCAGATTTATCAACGTTTATGACATCCACCGCGGTTTCCACCACGCATACCGTCGATGTATCACGCCGATCATCCGTGCATATGGCGCAAGGTTGCGTTTCAGTCAGTGCGCCACAGGTGTTGCAGAGTTCGATGCGTTCGGTGGCTGCAACCAGTGCCTCGGCCAATTGTTTCACCTGCCCAGCCTCGCATTGCACGAGATGCAGGGCCAATCGCTCAGCTGACCGCGGCCCAATGCCCGGCAGTTGACCCAAGGCCCCTACGAGGGCCGAGACCGGCTCCGGCAGGGACGCCATGGTTTAGCCCATGCCCGGCAGGTTGAATCCAGCCGTTACTTTGCCCATCTCTTCTGCCTGAATCTTCTGCCCCTCGGCGATTGCCGAATTCACCGCAGTAAATACCAGATCCTCCAACGTCTCCACATCCGTAGGATCCACCGCTTCGGGGTCAATCTTCAAAGATTTCAGCTCACCTTTGCAGGTCGCGACCACTTTGACCGCGCCACCACCGCTGGTGGCTTCCACCGTGCGTGCGGCCAAGGCGGCCTCCGTTTCTTGGGCCTGCTGCTGCGCGCGCATGGCCTGCTTCATCAACTTGTTTATACTCGCCATAAATTTCTCCTAGTTTCGCACATCCACAATCTGTCCCTTGAAAACTTCCAGTGCCTTCTGGATCAGTGGATCATTTTCAAATTCTTCCTTGTTGATCGGCCCCTTGGGCGGCAACGGTTTGCCTTCGGCATTAGTTGCCGGCTCGGCAGCAGTCTCCGTTGTCCCGGGCGCGACCACGGTCTGAGGAATCCAATCTGCGGGCCGTTCCGCAATCACATAACTCACCGTGCGCAGGGAATGCCCGGCCTTGTACAAGACAGCTAGCAAGGATTGGTTGGTTTCCTTGGTGTTTGCCAACTCCATTTGCGGAGCAAAGGCTTCCGGAAAACCAATGGTCACATCATCGCCTTCGATGGATTTCAGAAATGCTTCCTGAAAGTACGCCCGGGAAAAGACTCCCAATGAATCCAGCATGGCGGACCATATAGTTTGAAGATCGGTTTCCGGCGCCGGTTGCGGAGCTGACTCTTTCTTAACCTGCGGATCCAGCTCTGGTTCTGGTTGGGGTTTTGGATCAAGGGTTGTTTCGGCGATGGGCGCCGCTGTAACTTGTTGGGCCGACTCGACATTTAGTTTCTTTACCGGCGCCGCTTCCGGCCTAGGCCGGGACTCCTCCAAGGCTTCGCCGCCACCGGCTTCACGCAATTCCTGAAGACGATCGAGCACATCGTTCAGGCTCATGGCACGGGCAGAATCAATTGCTTTCATCAGCGAAACTTCGACCAAAATCTTTTTGGAAGTCGCATTGCGTAATTGGATTTCGCAATCGGTCAGAACTTCAAGCACACGCGACACGGCGCTGCGGTCGGCTATTTGCGCCTGTTGGGCGAGAGCAGTTTGTTCGGCTTCGGAGATTTCAAGGATGCCGGTATCGCCCTCAGACACCTGGTAAACCATCACGTTCCGGAAGTGGTCCAGCAAATCGCCAACCAACCGGCCCAATTCCTTGCCGCCCGTGGTCAGTTCATGCAATTGCCCAAGCGCGCCGGCGGCATCTGCCCGCAACACAGCCTCGGCCAATGACAACACTTGCGTTTGCGAAGTGAGTCCGAACATCGACAGCACATCGCTTTCCTGAATGGTTTCGCCACAAAAACTAATGAGTTGATCCAGCGTGCTCTCGGCATCCCGCATGCCGCCATCAGCCCCTCGGGCAATGGCCTGCAGGGCGGCGGTTTCAATGGTCACGCCTTCCTTTTTGGCAATGAATTCCAGATGGGAAACAATCCGGGCGGCCGGAATCCTTCGCAGGTCAAAGCGTTGGCAGCGTGATAAAATTGTGGGCAACACTTTCTCCGGCTCAGTAGTCGCGAAGAGAAACTTCACATGGGCCGGTGGCTCCTCCAGCGTTTTGAGTAACGCATTGAAGGCGGCCGTGGTGAGCATGTGTACCTCATCAATGATGTACACCTTGTACCGGCAAGTGGCCGGGGCGTACGGCGCGGTATCGCGCAACTCACGCACCTGTTCCACGCCATTGTTGCTCGCACCGTCAATCTCTAAAACATCCAGCGAGCGGCCTTGGGTTATCTCCACACAGCGCTCATCATCGTCCTTGAAATCCACCGAGGGCCCATCGGTGGCGTTCAGGCACTTAGCGAAAATCCGGGCAATGGTGGTTTTTCCTGTACCCCGCGGACCGCTAAAAAGATAGGCGTGGGCGATCCGGCCGGAGGTGATTGCGTTGCTGAGGGTTTGTGTGACGTGCTCCTGCCCCACCACATCCGCGAAACGTTGCGGACGATATTTGCGGGCTATGACCTGATATGACACTTGGACAGACTGTTGGGAAATTCAAAAAAGGTCAGGGTGACCACGGCAGATGCAGATCAAGCTACCGTTGCTGCCTTCCGGCCCTGGCGGGATTTGCAAGCCCGCATTCCATGGGCCCTGACGCCCTGATTCTGCCGCCGCCCACCGAGGGCGGCAAGCAGATTCAGGACAAACTGTTCGCAGACGCGCTTATTCCGCACTGAAACGATGCACCGTGGTGGTGGAATAGGTGTCGCCCGGCTTGAGAATGGTGCTCGGAAAATCCTCATGATTCACCGAGTCCGGAAAATGCTGGGTCTCAAGGCAAAGCGCGCCGCGGAAGGGATATTTCTTGCCGTCTTTTCCTTCCTGATTCATCAGAAAGTTTCCGCTGTAAAACTGAATACCGGGCTGGTCGGTGTGAATCTCCATCACCCGTCCGCTCGCCGGATCCTTCAAACGGGCTGCCAAACGCATCGTGCCGGCCTCTCCGTTCAACACGAAATTATGGTCGTATCCCAGCGTGGAGGTTTCGCAGTCGGCCGTTTCCTTGGCTTCCTTGTCCGGAATGCGGTCACCAATGACATTAGTCTTTCGGAAATCCAGCGCGGTATTCGCCACGGGCTCGATTTGACCGGTGGGAATTAGAGTGTCATCGGTAGCGGTGTAGTTATCGGCATTGAGGGTTAGTTCATGGCTAAGAATAGTTCCGTTACCAGCACCTCCGAGGTTGAAGTAGGCGTGATTGGTGAGGTTCACAGGAGTGGCCTTGTCCGTGGTGGCCTCGTAATCGATGCGCAGTTCGTTCTCATCAGTAAGCGTGTAGGTAACCTTCATGCTGAGGTTTCCCGGATACCCTTCCTCACCATCCGGACTAGTGAGACTGAAGGTCACGGCCTGCGCCTCGGAGGAAGGTTCAGCTTTCCAAACCTGCTTGCTCAACGCCTTGTCACCGCCACCGTGCAGATGGTTGGGATCATTGTTAGTCGCC
>WTHG01000392.1 GCA_011523245.1 Verrucomicrobiales bacterium
GTGAGCGGTGAGATCGGGGCTGGACCGGTCGAAAGGCAGATTGGTCCAGCCCCGGCAGAAGGTCGGGATGCCGCCATCACGGTTTTGCAGATCGAGCAACCAGTGGCACCCGGCGCGGGCGGCCTCACGCGAGGCGTCATCGATCTGGCCGAGTTGTTTCAAAGCCAACAACGCGCCGGGAGTATCATCGGCATCGGGCACACCGCCGGGCAGGGGCGTCCAGGACCAGCCACCGGGCGCGGCGTCGGTAAAGGGATGCACCTCGCGATATTGCTGCTTCAGGAGCCACTCACGGATGGGCGCGCGCGCGTCATCGGGTAAATCCTCGCCCAGCGCGTTTACCGAAAGGGTGGTGACCCACGTCGCCAGATGAGTGTCAATCGGCCAACTACCATCGTCGCGCACTGAGGCGTGTAAAAACTCAATTCCTTTGCGGGCCACCGGATGATCGGCCAATCCACAACCGGCTAGGCTCATGGTAACAAAACTGGTCAGGGGCGTGGCCTCAAGGAACCCGCCATTGCTCGGCTGAATTTGCTCGAGTACCTGCAGCGTTTTTTCGCGCGCGGCATTCCGGAACACGCGGGTGAAGGGATTCCACGAAGGCCGATGTTGATGCCGGCATTGGCCGATGGCAATGAGCGCGGGCAGCGCATAGCTCACCACCGGCAGACGTAGCGCGGCAAACCAGTTGCGCGGCAGCGCGGCCAACTCGAACGGCAGCTGGATGACATCCTTCCAGCGCCCCTTGCCGGCCAGCGCGCAGTGGGTGAGGATCGGCACGGAGAATGTGCGATCCTTGCCATAGCGGGCGATGATGGCGGGCGCGAGATAATCAGGCGTCACGCCGCCGCAGGCCTTTTTGAGCCATTGTTCGGCAGCGGCGACAACCTCGGCGTATTCCTCCAAAGCACCCGGCACAACGTGAAAGGTGGCCCAGCACAGTGTGGTGGTGGAAATATTACTGAGACTCTTGGTTGTATCCCCCCAACCGCCATCGGCATTGGCGTGCTCTGCGAGCCAGTGCAGTCCGCCTTGGATGAGTGCGCAATGCTCCTCGGTGCCGGTGGCTGTTTGCACGTGTTGCATGGCGGCACAGGCGACGGCAGTGGAGAGGGCACTGCTGGAGAGTTCGCCTTCCCAATACCCCTCGGCAACGCGTTCGGCGAGGAGCGCTGTGCGCGCGGTGTCCAACGCGGTGTCTAGTCTGGCAGAATCAAGGCTCACTGGCCAGCGTCGTTGGAGGATTTGCGTTTTTCTTGGAAGAACCTCTGCAACAGACTGCGGCAATCCACTTCCATGACGCCTGAGGTTATTTCGGTGGCGTGATTGAGCGTAGGAAACTGGAGGAGATTCATCGCCCCTCCAGCGGCGCCCCCTTTGGGATCAGATACTCCAAAGACAACCCTTGCCAAGCGGCAGTGGACAATGGCACCGGCGCACATTGGACAGGGTTCCTTGGTGACGTACAAAGTGCAATCGTTGAGACGCCAATCCCCTACAGCGGCCTCGGCAGCGGTTAGAGCCAGCATCTCGGCGTGGGCTGTGGCGTCATTGAGCATTTCGACCTGGTTCCACGCGCGGGCAATCACACGATCGTTGCGCACAATCACCGCGCCGACCGGCACCTCATCGGCCTCGTACGCCTTCACCGCCTGCCGGATGGCATCCTGCATGAAATGTTCGTCGGTCAAGATAGTTTACCGGTCGCGGGTTGCGGGTTTACGGAGGATTGCAGCAGCGTCCATTGATCGGGCTGATTCTCAGCGCAATGACAATGGGCGGCAAAAAAGCCGCCACGATGTTGCCAGAAGAGCGGCCAAATTTGTTCGCGATCGGTGCCGGGCATTGGGAGAGTATCGAGATCTTCGCGAGTGGCCCAACGAAAGGCGCCCTCCTCGTGGTCGGGCGGTAATTCGGTCAGGCGGAGTTTAATCTCGAAGAGAAACATGAGCCAATGAGTTTCGCCTTGGTAACCGTTTTCGCTGACTATGCCAGTTAGGTGTAGATCGTTTGGCGAGAGATTCAGGCCGGTCTCTTCGTTAGCCTCGCGGATAGCGCAATTGTGTGGGCTCTCACCGGTATCTGTTTGTAGCTTCCCACCCGGTGGACTAAATAAGCCGCAGTTAGGATCGTGCTGGCGTTCCATCATCAAAACGCGGCCATCCTCGTGAAAGGCATACAGCAGCGTAGCGATTTTGTAAGGCAACGGCATGTCCGGAGTGAAGCAGCGCAGTTAGATTTTCTCCAGCCAATTCCTAATTGTCGGCGCTCGTGCTGGCCAGCGGTTTCACGTAATTGTAACATTACTGACACACGCATGTGCCAAGATCTCTCCATAAAGACACGCGTGAAAACGATCCTCGTGGTCGATGATGAGCCTGATGCGGTTGAGCTAGTAGAGTTCAATCTTCGCGCTGCTGGTTATTCAGTAATTACCGCAGAGGATGGTGCAGAGGCCATCGCTAAGGCGCGTAAGGCGTTACCCGATCTGATTCTGCTCGACGTGATGCTTCCTGAGATTGATGGCATGGCAGGTTGCAAAATCCTGAAGAACGATCCGGCCACCTCAAGCATTCCCATCATCATGCTCACCGCTAAGGCAGCTGAGATCGACCGAGTTTTGGGTTTGGAATTGGGTGCTGATGATTATGTCACTAAACCATTCAGCCCGCGCGAATTGATTTTGCGCATCAAAAATTTGCTAAACCGCCGAGTGTCTCCGGCGAATGAGATGCCAGTAAAGATTGTGGCAGGGCCGATAACTGTGGATTCCGAGCGACACGAGGTATTGGTGAATGAGGAGAAAGTCGTCTTAACTGCCACAGAGTTTAAACTGCTATCAACTTTGGCTAGTCGGCGCGGGCGTGTGCAGGATCGCGAACAGTTGCTTCGCGACGTGTGGGGTTATGAATCCTACATCGACACGCGCACGGTGGATACCCACATGCGTCGACTTCGCGACAAGCTTGGCGCGGCGGCCGGCTACCTTGAGACGGTACGTGGTATGGGCTACCGCTTCTGTGAAGGTGATCTTTAACATGGACGCCCTATTGCTAATTCTAATTTTAGCGGTTATCGGCTGGGCATTACTACTACGTAGACGGTTGGTATTTGCGGAAGCGGAACTGCAGCGTTGTTGCGCCGAGCAGGGTGAACAATCCGAACGGCAGCTAATCCAACAGCACGCGCTGTTGGATAGTATGGTGGAGGGGGTTCTGGTTCTAGATGTAGAAAACCGTATTGAGCTGTCTAATGCTTCGCTGCGCCAGTTACTGGGTTTGGGCGAAGATATTAACGGGCAATCATTGGAGGAAGCTGTGCCGGTAGCCGTGCGCGCGGAGTTAAAAAAACTGGTTAAGGCTGTGCGCGAGGCAGGTGAATTGCGTGAGGGCGAGCTGCAGCTCAATGGGGGTGATCCGAAGCTGGTTCATATCAACGCTCATTGCCTGCAGCGTGCCGTGGGAGGGCACACGTTACTCGTGTTTCACAATGTCACACGCTTAAAGGAACTGGAAAACACCCGCCGTGATTTCGTGGCTAATGTGAGTCATGAACTGCGTACCCCACTCTCGTTGATCAAGGGCTTTACAGAAACGTTGATGGACGGCGCAGTGGATGACCCGAAGAAGAACCGAGAGTTTTTACAAACTATCGACAAGCACGCCGATCGCCTCGGATATTTGATCGATGATTTGCTGACTTTGGCGCAACTGGATTCTGACAAGCTTGCAATGAATAGGCAACCGACCAGCCTTCATGCAGTGGCCGAGCGCGTGGAGAACGATTTGCAAGCTAAGGCTGATAAACGGTCTATTGATTTAAAAACGGACATTCCGGTCGATCTGTATCTTGACGCTGATGGTGATCGGTTGCAGCAGGCGGTATTCAACCTTGTAGACAACGCGATTAAGTACGGGCGCACGGGGGGCACGGTGACCATCGAGGGCCGGTTGAGCACCAAGGGAATGGCTGAAGTGGCTGTGGAAGATGATGGCGAAGGGATTCCGCCCGAATCGGTTGAAAAGGTATTCGAGCGATTTTTCCGAGTGGATAAAGCGCGCAGTCGAGAGACCGGAGGTACTGGCCTAGGATTGGCCATCGTTAAGCATATTGTGCACTCACATGGGGGTAAGGTGCGATTGGAAAGCCGCATTGGTCAAGGTGCTCGGTTTATATTGAGTCTACCTCTCGCGGGGGAATCAGGAGAGGCGGCATGATTTGTTCACGCACAATTGAGCCGATTGTGGAGAACCGGATTTCTGTGAGTAATTGCCACTTGGAGCACGTTGAAAATGGGATAACACAGCGGCTGCTCCAACAACTCCCGACAGAAAAGGAACTGACTGATGAATGATGCCACTCAACTTGAGGAAAGTTTGCAACGCGATATTGACCTGATCCGTAGCAAGGTCGAACGCATGGCAGAGTTGGCCGAGGCGGGGTTGCGCGACGGGCGCAAAGCGCTCTTTGAGGCAAATGGTCAGTTGGCGTACTCGGTGATTTTGCGCGACAAGGAGGTGGATGAGTTGGAAAAGGAAATTGACCGACTGTGTCTTGAGTTTCTCATTCGTCAACAACCGGCTGCGGGTCATCTTCGGTTCGTATATGCAGTTATCAAGATTAACCAAGAGCTGGAGCGTATTGGTGATTACGCGGAGAGTATTGCTCGCGAATGCCTCACAATCAATTCGTTGAAGATCGAGTTTGACCACTCCGTGTTCATCGAGCTGAGCGACACCTCGATCTCCATGATGCAACGATCGCTTAAAGCCTTTCTCGCACAGGATTCTGACATGGCTTGGATGATCATGAAGGATAACGAGCCAGCCAAGGATCATCGAGACCAGTTAATGGAGCGGCTGGTGGATTTCCATGAGCGAGGGAAGATTCCGATGGAAGCGTTGGCACCCCTGGAGACAGTGGCGCGGCGTTATGAGCGCGTTGCCAATCAGGCTACGAATATTTGCGAGGAAATCCTCTACATGTGTACCGGAAAGAACATGAAGCACTTGGGGCAGGAGAGCTTTCGCGTCTTGTTTGTGGATGACACCAATAGCAGCGATAGCCAGATTGCTGAGGCCATCGGTAACGCCGGTCAGTACGCGAATTTTGTGTTCAGCAGCGCGGGTATTGAACCGGCCGCACTCGATGAGG
>WTHG01000295.1 GCA_011523245.1 Verrucomicrobiales bacterium
GCTGCGGCTCGTTCATGGCCGCGTGCATCACTTCGTCCATGCGCTTCTTGCCGCTCTTGAGCTGGCGCACGGGTACGATCACTGTGCCGCTGGCCTGGGTGGTACCCGTTTTGCTGAGGGCGGCGCTGTCCACATTCAGGAACCCGCCGATGACCTTGGTCTCGACTTTCCATTTGTGCACGCTGGAGTTGCCGTTGATGGTCAGATTGCTGAGGCCAAACTTGGCCTTGTAGAGCTCGGCTTGCGCGGGCAGGGCGAGGATGAGGGCGGTGAGAATGAGAATTTTTTTCATGGAATATTTGTGGGGTTAAACAGTTAGATCTTCGGGTTTGATTTCCACACGCTTGCCGGTCATCACGGCCTCGTTGGCTTTGAGGGCAATCACGTTGGCCTGGTAGCCGGCGGTGGCATCAGCGGCGGGCAACAGGCTGTTAGTTGAGCCAAGCTGGTCGGCGAGATAATCGGCCAGAGTCTCCGCATCAGCTTCACCGAAGGTGTTTAGGAAATCTTCCACTGCACTCTTAACTTGATGGCAGTTGTAGGCGAAGGCCTCGAGGCTGTAGAAGATGGGCGATTGGGTGTAAGTGGATTCCTGATAAAGTTTTTTGCCTCCCTTACCAAGGGTGGTGGCACCGGCTGCTAATACAACACCGGGTGTTCCATAGTGAGGCATCTTGCGTGCGTATACCTCCCAGCCGATTAAGGGAGCATCTGCCTCTTTGTACATCCAAGCCTGAGATCCTCGGAGCATCACAGCACTGTTTGTACCGTGCATCACTTCGTATTCTCCATCAAACGAGTTGGAGAGCGTGAGTTCCTGCGTAAGTGAGAAGCCATTTTCATACTCGTACACGATATTGACTGTATCCGGTACTTTGCGTCCGTCCCGCCATTGGATCGTGTTGCCGAATCCACTGACCGCGGTTGGCTGGAGTTTGAGTAAATGATTTACCAGGTCGGCCTGATGTATCCCGATTTCACCGACTAGCCCCGGGGATAGTTCAGGGTCTAGACGCCAGTTGATCAACTTTTCACGTTCGGTGTTAGGGGAGACAAAGCGCCAGCTGGTTTTTTTATGCCACTGTGTACGCGCGTGTACGGCCTTGCCGATAGCCCCCGCTCGCATAAACGGAAACATAAAGTGCCGCTGTGGTTCGCTCCGAAACTGAAGTCCGGCCTGAAAGTTTTGCTGGGGATGCTCAGCGGCCGCCTTGGCGATGGCTTTGGCGTCTTCCACAGTGCCTCCTAGCGGGGATTCGCAATAGACATGTTTACCACTCTTGAGTGCGGCAATAGCAATTTCCTTATGATCATGAGGGGCAGTGGCAATTACCACGCCCTCTACGTTCTTGTCCTTAAGCAGATCCTGATAATTATCATAGCTGGCGGCCTTGGGATGCTCCCGCTTGGCGCGGCGTTGCATGGCGCCGTAGTGATCGGCTACCGCCACCAGTGGCGCGCTGGGCAGTTGCGCGAGGTTGCGGGCGATCTCGCGCCCGTGCGGACCGTAGCCCACCAAACCGATCTTGATCGGCGGCGTGGAATCATCGGTGCGGCGCGAGGCATCTTTACCTTCGCTTTCCTGTGCGCGCGTTTCTAGGGCCTGCATCATCGCGGCCATCGCGGCCAACGAACCGCCGGCTGAAGAAATGAAATCGCGCCGGTTGAAATCCTGTTTGTTTTCACTCATGGGCAAGGGGGCGCATTTTGCTGTTTTCACTGGTAAAAGCAAGCGCGGACAAGTGTTTGGTTGGCTTGTTACAAGCTTTGAAGTTATTTCAATTGGTCCAAAACGGCTTGGATGAGTTTCATGTCTTTACCTCGACTCTTCCAGCTGTTCTCACGGAGCAGTTTGATAAATTGGTCATCATCGGCCTTAGCTTGCATTTTCTTCACCAACTCAGACTCGTTGAGTTGTAGTTTTTGGGAGGCGAAGAGGGCAAAGGCCTTGATGCTTTCCTGTGCCTGCAAATCAGGGTTGGGCTCGGACGGGCCATCGGTGAGCTTGAGGCTCCATTTGAAGCCCTCGATCAGGTGCTTGTGGAAGGTTTCATTTTCCCAGGTAGAGCCGTTGTGGCCGAGGCTGGTAAAGAACACACGTCCCTTGCCGAAACTTCTTACCCAGCAGACCGGCACATGATAGGGCATTTGCGGCTTGCTTTTGGCCATGTTTAGGCTGAAGAGCACACGAACGACGGTGGGGTCAAAGTTGTTGTACTGGTAAATCTCATCTTTCCACATAAACTCCTTGCCTAGCATTGCAACCGTAGGGTGGGTTGGTTCGTGGTTGGTGAAGCCGTTGGTTCCGCCGGCAGTCCATGGGTGACCGGCGAAGGTGCCGTTAATCATCTTAACGTAGTTATCGTATTTCTTAAAGGTATCGGTTGCACTATGCGCACCCACAAAGCCCTTGCCTGATTGGATGAACTCCATCAGCGCATCGCGCGGATCACCCGCTGGTAGTAACATACCTGTCGTATAAAAAAACATTCCGTCAAACTGCTTCAAGTTTTCGCGCGTGATGCTCTCGATGGCGTTCTGCGAATTCACCGTGGTGAACACACCGCTCTTCTTGCCGATCTCCGCTAACACGCGTTCCACCTGACAGGTGTCCTTGCCGGCGCGGTTCACGGGTTGATGGCGAAACCCAGCGGATTGGGTGATCACCAAAATCTTTTTCGGCGCGGCCTGCACCTCGGCGGGGGTGTTCAGGAGCATCAATCCGCCCAAGGCGGCCAATAGGATTCGTTTCAGGATTTTCATGAAGTCTATATAGGACTCTATTTGGGGGTGGACAATTCATCAGGGAACACCGATGTGGTCAAGGTTTCTCGACTTGAACTCCAATCCAACCTTATGGCAGGGTGGTGAGACACTTTGGCGCTCACATAAGCTCGGTTTTTTCGCGGGGCAAAATGGCGCCAACAGAATATGGCGACCGAACGCACCAGTTTTTTCGATCGAATTGCCGGGCGCATTGATCAGCTCGATGCGGAGGGGTTGCAGACCGTGGTGGCTCGTTTGGCACGCGAGCGTGATTTTCTCGAGACGCTTTTTGATACTATTGAGGACGGCGTGCTCGTGCTGGACGGCAAAGCGCACATTTCCTGGCACAACCAATCCGCTGAACATCTGCTGAGCCTGCCGCTGGATAAGGCCGAGGGGCAGAGTATCGTGAAATACCTGCCCGGGTTGGATTGGGACAAGCTCTGTGCTGAGGATGCTACCGACAGTCTATCGGTCACACGGCATGAACTGGAGGTCACCTATCCCATGAGGCGTTTCCTGCGCGTGTATACCGCTGCTTTGGTCGGCGAAGGCGCCCATGGCTTGGCGGTGATCATTAATGACGCCACTGAACAGCAGCAAAAAACCTTTGAGGTGATCGAGAGCGAACGCGTCGAGGCGCTCACACTCTTGGCTGCCAGTGTGGCTCATGAAATCGGTAACCCCCTCAACGCCCTGCACATTCATTTACAGTTGATGGAACGTGAGGTGAAAAAGCTGAAGGCCACCGACGCCGACGCGCCGCTGGACCTTGCCGATCCTGATGCCGCCGCCAATCACGCCGCCAGCATTCGCAAGCTGGAAAACTATCTCGAGATTGCCAAGGGTGAAATCAATCGGCTGGACTACATCATCAGCCAGTTCCTGCAAGCCATCCGACCAACACGTCCGGAGCTCAAGCCCGTTTCGCTCAACGATATTGTACTCGATACTCTGACCTTGCTCGGGCCGGAAATTGAAAACCGCGACGTCACGTTGGCGCAGCGCTTTGCCGAAGACCTGCCCAATGCACCGCTGGACGAAGTGCAGGTGAAACAGGCGCTGGTGAATCTCATCAAGAACGCCATTCAGGCCATGACCCAGGGTGGCGCGCTAACTTTGACCACCATCGCCGAGACCGACGGCGTTTGGGTGTATGTGGCCGATACCGGCGGCGGTATACCGCAAGAGAAAATCAACCGCATCTTTCAGCCTTACTTCACCACCAAAAAGGAAGGCAGCGGCCTAGGCCTGATGATTGTTCAGCGTATTGTGCGCGAACATGGCGGCCGCATTGAGCTGGAGAGCAACACCGGCGAAGGCACCACCTTCCGATTGTGGTTCCCACTCACCGAACAACAACCCCTGCGCCTCACCGGCGGGGAGGAACCGATTCATGCTTAAGCCCACAGTCTTAATCGTTGACGACGAGAAACCCACTCGCGAGGGACTGCGTGCGGCGTTGGAGGATCGCTACGATGTCTACATTGCCGAGGACGGTGAGGGTGCCTTGCGGTTACTGGAGGAGGATGGTTACGACGTGCTACTCACCGACCTACGCATGCCGGGCATTGGCGGGCTCGACCTGATCAAGCGCGCCAAATCGCTTAGCAAACCGCCTGTTTGCATTTTGATGACCGCCTATGGCAGCGAAGAAATGGCTGTAGACGCCATGCGACAGGGCGCTGATGATTACATCGCCAAGGGTCGGTTGCAGATTGATGAACTTGAAATGCGCATCGCGCGCGCAGTGCGTTCGCAAAAGCTGGAATCCGAAAACCGCGAGCTGCGTTCGCAGGTGGATACCAAATTCGGTCTCGAAAATGTGATCGGTCAATCGCCGGCGATGGAGGGTATTTTCGAAATCGTTCAGCAAGTCGCCCCCGCACGCGCCAGCGTGCTGGTGCTCGGCGAAAGCGGCACAGGGAAGGAACTCATTGCCAAGGCCATCCACAACCTCAGCCCGCGCGCCAAGCAGCCGCTGGTTACCGTGCATTGCGCGGCCCTCTCGCCTACGCTGCTGGAGAGTGAATTGTTTGGTCACGAAAAAGGCGCGTTTACCGGCGCGCACGAACGCCGCATCGGCCGCTTTGAGCAGGCCAATGGCGGCACGTTGTTCCTCGATGAGATTGGTGAGATTGATCAGGCCATTCAGGTCAAGCTGCTACGGTTCCTTGGCGAACGCACCTTCGAGCGCGTTGGGTCCAACAAAACCCTCTCCTCTGATGTCCGCATTATCGCCGCCACCAATCGCAATCTCGAACACGAGGTGGCTGAGGGCAATTTCCGGGAAGACCTGTTCTTTCGTCTGCGTGTGGTGGAGTTGAGCCTGCCACCCCTACGCGATCGCGGCACTGATGCCGTGTTGCTCGCGAAAAGTTTCCTCAAG
>WTHG01000373.1:0-2013 GCA_011523245.1 Verrucomicrobiales bacterium
ACTCATTGTAGCGCACTAATAACTGGTCAATAGAATTCCGTAAATCACGCGGTAATTCCTGATGATAATTTTTGGAATAATACGCTGGGTGTAAATGAGTTGCCCCGATATTTGCTCGCCCCAACAATGGAACTAGAAAATTCAACATCTCGCTGGCGAACCCTGAGTAATTCAAAAACGGCCCCATCCACCGAACCGGTTCTTGAATTTCCATCAAATCGAAATTCGTTGATATCTCGTTGCATTGGTTCTTAACGGGTGTTTTTTGAACATTCATGGCGGAAACAACCTTTTTTCTAAGCTAAACGAAGCATGAAAAATGCCAATCCGGTCGAAAACCTTTAAATAGTGCCGCTCTATTCCAAGAAATTATTAGGTTTGAAGGTAATTTCTAGGATGTAACCGCCGGGATTGTTAAATTTGCTGCTATTGGTGGCACAGTATTCGGTGGCGACGGCGATGTTTGAAGATTAGCCCAAACGTTTAGATTCAAGGTAATGAAACGGACAATGGCGGTCATGTCCAGTGTGATGTAGCTAATGCGCGGTTCGATTGAACCGCCTGCACTCACAATTTCGAGAAGATCGCCTTTAGGTCTAGTGTGTCGCCCATCTGTTTTTGCTGAGCAAGCAGACGGGAGAAAAGTTTTTTAATACGAGCGCTCTGTTTGGCTTCGTGGCCGAGATCGTTTTTCTCAAACGGATCGTTACCTATGTTATACAATCTAGCTTTCTTGATCTGCGGATACACAATCAGCTTCCAGTCGTCCATGGTCACACTACGTTGCAGGCCAAGGTAAGCACCGTGAATAGCATCGTAGGCGTGCTCATCGGTTTTACCTGTGAGGAGTGGCATTAGGCTTTTAAATTCCACCTTGTCGGCTGGCTTGGTGCCGGCTAATTCAAGCGTGGTGGGATGCACATCCTGTAAATAAATTGGCGCCTCAACCTTCACGCCTTGTCGGATACCAGGACCTACAGCAATGAACGGCACGCGCGTGCTGTGTTCGTACATGTTTTGTTTACCAAATAAACCATGGCGGCCGACGGCGAGGCCGTGATCAGCGCTGAAGAAAATGTAGGTGTTTTCGGCCTGCCCACTTTTCTCCAAGGCATCGAGTACGCGACCTATCTGCGTGTCCATATGTTCAATGATCGCGTAGTACTCCTGCCGATGCACTTTCACGGCATGCTCGGTGCGCGGCATGGGCGCTAGATTTTCGTCACGCAACCGGTGCTGGTTACCGATTTGATCCTTGTAGGGATACATCGGTAGAAAATTTTCTGGAGTCTTGATGCGCTTGAGCGGGTATTTGTCGATGTACTCCTTGGGCGCCTGGCGGGGATCGTGCGGGGCATTAAACGCCACGTACATAAAGAAGGGCCGCTTATCCTTTTTGGACATGCTAAGGTAATCAATGGCGTCGTCAGCCACGATGTTGCTCCAGTGGCGGCCGCCTTTCCAGAAGCCTTCAAACTTGGGGTCAAACGGACTCCAAGGATCGGGTTTACCAGGAAGCGGTCGGTTGTAACCTGCAGGTGTTTGGTTTGGCATACCGGGTCGGATATTGCGGGCGACCTCAAACGCTTCATCAGCCTTGGCACGAATGTGCCATTTACCAGTCATAAACGTCTGGTATCCCTGACGCTTTAGCACCTGTGGCCAAAGCCCTTCAAACTCAGTTTTTCGCGCCGCCAACTTGGCGGGATTAGCCTTACCAGAAAAGAGATTGGAAGCCTCCTGCGCGCGCCAGATGGAACGCCCCGTGATCAACATGTGCCGGCTGGCCACGCACACCGCGCCGCTCCACGAGCCCATGTTGTAGGCGCGCGTAAAGGTCGTGCCACGTTTGACCAGCCGATCGAGATTCGGTGTATCGATATCCGTATAGCCTAGCGCACCGATGGTTTCGTAACACTGGTCATCAGCGAAAATGAATAGGATATTCGGTTTGTCCGCAGCGTGTACCAGCAACGGAGCAGCCAGAAAAATCGCCAGCATCAGCCGGCCCAA
>WTHG01000373.1:2113-3234 GCA_011523245.1 Verrucomicrobiales bacterium
AAGGCCCCATGACGCGGCGTGTAGCCCTGTAGATAAGCCGGAAAATGCCAGAACAACGCCGACCGATCCAGCGAGGCTGAGGCATCCTTGAGCAACGGCATCAGGCTAAGACCATCCAGTTGTGCCGACTTACGGCGTTTCACATTCGCCGCCTCCATCAGCGTGGGATAAAAATCCACGCCAATCACCGGTTCGCGACACGTGCTCCCAGCCTGCGTCACGCCCGGCCACTTGATGACCAGCGGCTCCCGAATACCGCCCTCGTACAGCATTCCCTTACTGCCGCGCAACGGCGCATTAGATGTCACACCGCCGTGCCCGCCGTTGTCCGAGAAGAAAATCACGATCGTGTTCTCGTCCAGCTTCAGCCGCTTCAAGGTTGCCTGTACTGCGCCGATACTGTCATCCATACTCTCGATCATTGCCGCGTACTTGGCATTGGTGTGCCCGCCGACTGTCGCTTTCTTTTCATACTTCGCCGTCAACGCCTCCTTCGCCTGAATGGGCGTGTGCACGGTGTAATGCGTGAGATACAGGAAGAACGGCTTGTCCTGATTGGCCTCAATAAATTTGCTCGCCTCCGCGCCCAAGCGATCGGTGAGGTACTCGCCCTTTTCCGGGTTCACCAGATTCGGATACTTATACGGACTATGATAGCCACCACCACTCGGACTGCCCCATTCGCGCCCAGCAATGTTGACATCAAACCCCTGCGTGGTCGGGTCTTTGCCCAAGTGCCATTTGCCCATGGTGGCTGTCACATATCCAGCCTTCTGCAACACCTCAGCAATAGTCTCAAAGCGATCGGCCAACACTGTGGTGTTCTTGATCGGGACAAGCTTGCGAAACTTAGACTGCCCACGATCCGAGTTTCCAACCGTAAACACCCCATGCCGCGGCCCGTATAAACCGCTCATCAGGCACGCGCGACTGGGCGCACAATTCGGCGCACACGCGTAGGCGTCCATAAACACCATGCCTTCCTTAGCCAACCTATTGACATGAGGCGTCTCATAATATTTCGAGCCCATGAACGATACGTCCGTCCAACCCAGGTCATCGATGAAATAAAAAACAATGTTCGGCTTAGCCGCCTGCGCGCCGGCGCCGGCCAGCAACAT
>WTHG01000373.1:3334-5117 GCA_011523245.1 Verrucomicrobiales bacterium
CCGCCACTGAGAATGATGGGATAATTGATGGCGCGGTGAGTCTTGCTGGTAGCGCAGCCGTAGAAACACAGCGTGTTGTCCAGCAGCGTGCTGTTGCCTTCCTGAATCGAGTCGAGCTTCTTAATGAAGTTCGCGTGCATCTCATTGAGGAACGCAATGTACTTGGCCACATCGCCATAGTTTTTCTTTTCGTGCGACAGTTTGTGAGAGGAATTCCCCAGACCGAGCGCGGACGGGAACCGGTCGGTCAATCCGCCTTCCTCGCAGGCCGTCTGAAATGAAGCCACACGCGTGGTGTCCGTCTGAAACGCCAAAGCCATGAGATCGTACATCACCGTCAGGTATTCGCGCGGCGCCGTAACGTTTACCGAAAGATCCAGCTCCTTGGCATCCACCTTGGCTTTGGGTGTGCCCTGCCATTGAACGGCACGTTCCGTCATCTTTTCAACCTCGCGCACGGAGGACAAATACTCGTCCATCTTCCGTCGGTCATTGGCGCCCAGTCGGCGGTTCAGATCCTTAGCTTCACTGAGAATTTCATCAATCACACTACCGCGGCTGGCGAGTGCGTTGCGTTCAGCCGCCGAGGTGGCTCCGAACATGCGACGAAAAATTTCAGCGGGATTATTCAATGCCGGAATTGGCCGCCCCGCCCGGTCAAAGGACAAGGTCGAGGAACGGTAAGGGCGGTTTACTCCGCCAAAAGAAGACAACACCATGGACTGAAAGCGCGTGTCCTGCCCGAGGGTTTGGGCCACATACTGGTCAATCGAGATGGTTTGCTTGTCGTATGTCTTGAGAATATTAGCGCCGGTCAGAAAATAATCCGCACCCTTGTGGGCAGAGGTGGTCCGCATGGATGGATGCGACAGCCCGGACAGAAACGTAATTTTATCCCGCATCGGCATGATGCTCTTGTGCATGGCCGGCGCGACATAGTCTTTGCCAGTGCCGACCGGAAACCACCCGTTCTCCAATCGGTCGGGTGCATCATCCGCGGGCATCGGAACGCCGTAGGCAAAGAAGCCGCCGAAGAAGCGTTTCCGCAGTGCCGGCTTGTTGGCGCCCCAACTCATGCATTCTAGCCACGGCAAGGCCATGGTGACGCCCATCGATTTCAACAGGGTTCTCCGATCCAAGTGCCAGGATTTTTGTTTCATACCGAAAAATTTTATTTGGTTAAAAAAGGCTCCGACAGAACGATCTGTTCCAGCAGAGTCTGGAGCGAATCCTCGTTTTTCTCAAGCGTATTACAGATGGCATCAACCGCGGGGCGATCCCGGAAATCCAGATAACGGCCCAACGCATAGGCCAGCGCCTTGCTGACGACAGCGCGGCGGTACTGCTCTTTTTTCTCCGTTAAAATGTACTGCTTCAGATCGCCTAAGTGCTCAATTTTCCGGCCGTTGCGGAGTTGTGTGGTGGGGTCGATCGACACGTTCTGGTGCGCCGGCTTCACATTGGGATCGAGCGCTCCTTCACGCCATTGGCCCAGTGCATTGTAATTCTCAAACGCCACTCCCCACGGATCAATCTTGCTGTGGCAATCTCGGCAGCTTTGTACATTGGTGTGCGCCACCAGCCTTTCCTTTAACGACAAGCCCGCCTCATCCTGCGGTTCGGGCTCCGCAAGGTCGGGAACATTGGGTGGCGGAGGGGGCGGCGGATCATCGAGCATGCGCTCAAGCACCCACATACCGCGCCGAATTGGATGCGTTTCCGAGCCGGTGGAATTACCAACGAGCATACTCGCCTGCGTCAGGAATCCGCCGCGTCGATACTC
>WTHG01000071.1 GCA_011523245.1 Verrucomicrobiales bacterium
ACGGCGTGCACACCGGCGAGGCCACCATGAAGCTCGTGAACTTCCGTCCCTCCTTCGCAATGCGATCGATGTTTGGTGTCTTGATCGTCTTCGAACCGAAACAGCTCAGGTCGCCGTACCCCTGATCATCGGTGAAGATGATCACAAAGTTCGGCTTGGCGGCGGACACCGATTCAACGGCGAAAAAAAGAACGGCCAGCAAACCGGCCAAGGCAATACGATTGTGTTTCATGAGGTAAAATGTGGAACCGCGAGCATGAAAACATTCGCGCTCACATTCAATGGTGAAATTAAGGGTGGGCCAGAGAATCCACCGGCACCACGGTCAGGCCGCAGTCTTCCTTGCCGATGGAATAAACCACGTAAAGTTTGCCTTCATGCTCGTGGGCGTATGGATAGCTCCATTGCTTGCCCTTGGCGTGGCCTGGGAAGCGCGGAGGCCCGGACTTGCCGTGGCGCAGACGCCACATGTGACTGAGCGTTTTCGCGCCGGGCTTGCCCACGGAGATACAGAGGGTATCGCGGTTGCGGTAATTGGAGACAAGGTACAGCTGCTTCGTGCTCAACCGGCCGAGATAGGCCTTGGCCCGGGGCATGGGGAGATTGCTTGGGCGGGCCTTGGCCCAGGTCTTGCCGTGATCGTCACTGGTGGAAACCCACGCCACGCCGGCACCGCCGCGGATGACGGCCAACACATGCGCGCCATCGGCCCATACAGTCGTCTCGGCAAAACTGGGCTTAAGTTGTGGCGGGAACGGAATCAGCACGGAATCCCATTTTGTGAAATCATCGCCCCGACTCATCGCCACCACAGGATAACCATCTTTATCCTGCCCACCGGTGATATAACTGCCATTACCCATGCGCACGGGTTCATCATATGGCCAGCAATTCCGCATCACGATGCCGCGCGATTTCCATTGGTTCGCCTTTTCATCCAGCACAAAGGCCTCGCCGCGCAGACCCCGAAAACGACGCCCATTCGGTTCGCCCGTGCCGAATCGCGAGCAAATCGTCCACAGCTCATCCCGGTGCCGGAACAACACGCCATGGCTATGCCGGTCCGCGCCTTTGAACCCGGGCCCGACCACTTCCAATGGTTCCCATGTCTTGCCGCCGTCTCTCGAGCGACGCCCCTGCAGAGTTTCGTGCGGACCATTTTCATTGGTGGGACTGTTCGCCCAATTAGCATACAGCACGCCCCGGTGCATCACGATGGCGGCGCCATGCAAAAATTTGTAGCCGTCCTCCGCCGGGCGATGAATCGTGCTGTGCTGGATGCCGGCAGCAACCGGAATGCGCTCCGGGTCCGCCGGCAGTTCCGGCCCGTTCCAAAGATAAAACACTTCGCCACCTAGCGGCAGATGCTTGGGCACCCTATGCGTGGCTTTCACCGGGCGATATCGAGCGGCCATCTCTGTTTCATTGAGCGGTGAATCCCAGAAACGAATCTCATCCAGTGCGCCAAACAGGTTCTGCCAGATCCGGCCGCCATCGTTGACCCCGCCAAAAGTGAGCGGCGCCGCTGTCTGCAGCAACGGCTGCTTCAAGGCGCCCACTCCCTCACGTTTGCCATTGATCCACAACTCGGCACGCTGCGGGGTCACCACCACCCCGACCTGATGCCAATGACCCGGTTTGGGCCGGGTTTCGGCGGTCACGGTTTGCCAACCGCCCTGCCTCAGGTAAAGCCGGAACCGGCCGTCCTTGTCGATCATCACTCCCCATTCGCGTTGATTTCGCGAATACACATTCTTGGCCAAGATCATCTGCTGGCCGGCATTCAAGGTGTACGGGTTCACCCAAGCCACCAATGTAAACCCCTTGCCGCCGTGCCCGAGCTTGGCCGACTCCTTCACCTCCAACACCGCCACCCCATCTAGTGCCAGTGAACCTCCCTCCACTCCTCTCGCACTTTGCACCACACCGCCCTTAATAGCGAACGTTGGATCCTTCGGTGATTCCAGCTTCCAATGCTGCGCAGCCTGAAGGGGTTCGATGAGCAACAGGCATACGGTGGCGGTAAAAAATTTGATCAGGTTCATTTCTGTTCTGGTAAATGTTTGCGCCGAAAAAGCATGTGAAAAAACTGGTTGAGATCCGCCTTGTCGGCCTTTCGGTATTTCACAAAGCGTGCCGGCTCGTCGGGTTGGGCGCGATTTATTTTTATCCCCCACAACGGCACCGTCGAGGTGGGCAGCATGCCGTAGCGGATATCGCCGATCACGTCAGCCGCCTCGGGATGTTGGCACAAAAAGCCGTTGGACAACCGATCAAACCGCGCCACGTCTTTGACCGGCTCTTTCTCTTCAAATGCATTCACTTCGCCGCCAGGATAAATCTTTGCAGTCAATCCGGGCACAACATGGATCGCGTCCACATGATAAACGCCATCGTGCAGATACACCGAGCGATGCAGAAACACATTGCCGATGCTGGGCTTCACCACCTGCCGAACCGCCGTGTGATCGCGTTCTGCGATGAGTGTCTGCTGGGCAGATTCAGCTTGGCGATGTTGAGCAAAGGCGAACAGGAGGTAACACGCGCAGAAAATCGCCGCCGCACGCGGAAACCAAACGCGACTACGCCACGCACCCCAAACGGTTAGCGCCAAAAGCGGCAAACTGAACAGCGGATCGATGATGGAAACGAGATTCCACGAAACACGATCCAACGCAAACGGCCACCACAAATGCGTGCCGTAACTGGTGCAGGCATCCAGCAACCCATGCGTGGCGTACCCCAAAAGACAAGCCATCCAAATTTCCCGAAACTCAAAACGCCGCCGGGACAACAGCCAGATCAACAACGCCACGATCGATGCGCCCACCGGAATGAACGCCAGCGAATGCGAGAAGTGCCGGTGATAATCGAGGTTTAACAGCGGATCGGCTGCGGAAGAAATCAGCGCATCCAAGTCCGGCGCCATCCCGGCGACAGCCCCGTAGATCGCCACTCGATATTGCGCCTTCGGCCGGCAAAATGATTGGGCAACTGCCGAACCCACGAGACCTTGGGTCAGCAATTCCATCGCCGTCAATCAACTCGATGGCGATGCCCTACACCTCGCTCAACGTCTCCGTGCTGCCTGCGAAGCTCTTGGTTTCAACGCCGAGCTTGTGAAGCATGGTGAGGTAGAGGTGGGCGGTGGGCAGTTCGCTGAATTGCATCTCGCCGCGCCAACCGGCGTCGGTGTCGATTCCGGCGGTGGCCTGGTGTTTCTGGTTGCCCTGCCCGTACTTGAGGTATTGGCCGTGCTTGAAGCCGAGCTTGCGGCCGCCGATGAGCAGGAGCGGATAGTTGCGCGACAGGTGGAACGCGCTGGAAGCCGAGCCGAACAGGAGCGCGGTGTGATCGAGCATGTTGCCCTCACCGCCGGGCTCGGGCGTGGCCTTAAGCCGGCTGGCAAAGCGGCCGAGTTCCTCGTTGATGAAGCGGCAGTAAACGCCAAAGTTTTTGTAGCCTCCGGGCTTCTTCACCTCATGCGTCAGCCAGTGCGCGGCCTTGAAGCCCACGGCGCGCGCGAGGTAATCACTGACTCCCACGCCGTTTTCGCGGCCGAGCTGGTAGGTGGCCACGCGGGTGGTGTCGGTCTTGAACGCGAGATAAATCAGCTCGTACATGGTGCGCAGGAAATTGCGCGGATCCTCGGGCGTCACATCGAGCTTGAGGTGGTCGGTGTCCACCTTGGGCAACGGAATGTTCAGCCAACGCTTGGCCTTGGCAACGCGCACCTCGGTGTCGCGCACGGACTGCAGATACTCGGCGAGCGTCTCCTGATCGCGCTTGGAAAGCGACCGGTTGAGCGACCGCGCGTCCTCCAGCAAATCATCCAGCGCACTTTGGCTCAGGGCGAGACGACGCGCGGCGTCCGGGCCGCTCTTTACAAAGAGCATGTCAAAAATGCGCTTAGGCTTGTGCTCGGCAGGGATGGGCCGGCCCTGGGCGTTGTACGAAAGCGTGTGGGCGCCGCGCGGCGAGCCGGTGCCGCCATCGGTGGACATCACGAGCGATGCATGGCGCGTGTGTTCGCCGGCATGCGCAGCAAACACCTGATCGAGCGAAATGCTGTTGTGATAATCGCCATCGGCGCCGGTATCCGCCGCCGTGATAAACTGGTCGGCATTGGCGTGGCCATGCACACGCCGCAGCGCGGGATTCGACAGGCCGGAAAAAACGGTCAGCTCATCGCGCAACGGCGCGAGCGTTTCCATGCACTTGGTGAGCTTGAAATCCTTGCGGCCACCGTGCGGGAACCAGCTCCAGTCCTTGAAGGCGGGATCCTTCTCCAGCGGCATCGGCACGCCGTCGGGCAGATAAAAACAGGCCAAGCGTTTCCGTTGCTTGGGCTTGCTGGCGGCGCGCGCCACGGGCGCAAAAGATTCCAGCCACGGCAACGCCAGCGCCACACCGGCGCCGCGCAGGAATTTTCGTCGATCGAGGGAAGATAAATTCATGTTCATGGCTTTGCTCCTTCGCATTTATTTTAACTGAAATAAATCACTTTTCACAATCAGAAACACCAAATCCGCCAGACCATCGCCGCGCTGGCGCAGAGCGGCGGTGATGCGGTCCACCTCGGCGCGATCGCCAAAGGTCAGCGGCCGGCCCAGCGCGTACGCAGCCATCTTGTGCGCCATCGCGCGCGCGAACTGATCCTGCCGGTTGGCCAGTAGATAATCCTTCAACCCCGTCATGCCACGCAGTTCGTCCTTGTTGAATAACACGCTGGCGGCATCGACCGGTTCATCGCCGATCTTGTCGCGCCATTGGCCGAACGCGTCGAAGTTTTCAAACGCTATACCCCACGGATCGATTTTCGAATGGCACGAGAAACACGCCGGATCACTGCGATGATCCTCCATGCGCTGCTTGAGCGTCATCTTGAGAATCTCCGGATCGGCCAGATCAATCTCCGGCACGGCCGGCGGCGGTGGCGGCGGCGGATCGTGCAGCAGATTTTCCAGCAGCCAAATACCGCGCTTGAGTGGGTGCGAATCTTTGCCGTCCGAATTCATCACCAGCAATCCCGCGGAGGTGAGCAGACCGCCGCGCTTGATCTCCGCCGGCAGCTTCACCTTGCGGAACTGATCGCCATACACCTCCGGAA
>WTHG01000230.1 GCA_011523245.1 Verrucomicrobiales bacterium
GTCCGGCCCGAACGCCACCGTTTCTTCAGCGACTTGATTGCCGTTCAACGTCAAAATCAACTGACCATTTTGGCCGGCCAACCCCTGGGAACGCACGCGCACCTTCACCATCACTTCATCACCCAAGAACGAGGCGGGGGGCGCGTCCATTTCGGTGACAATAATGTCGCGAGGCGACGTAATGCCCACACCATAAAAATACAACGGCACGCCAGCTTCCTTCAGCTCCTTGATCAACGTACGCGGTTGGGCTCCCATATTGTGCGCGCCATCCGAGGCCACCAGAATACCGGCCAACGGCTGGCCGCGTTTGCGGTTCAACACTTCCCGGATGGAATCGCCCATAGCCGTAGCCGCATGTACAGCCTGTACATTGTCCTGCACCCACGGAAAATCCTCGAGCGTTGCCTTCCCCATTTGATTAGTGCCGCCATCGCCCTTTGATTTGGCGTAATGGCCGAGCTGCTGTACCTGCGTGCCCTGCCCAAAACTGAAACCGGTCACATCAAACTTTTCACCCAAGTCCGGTAAAAGGTTCAACTTCTCATTCCTCAGAACCCGCCTGAGGATATTGGTGCGCGTCAGCACTTCCACCTCGGCAATAGTGCCGGCGTCCAGATCGCCTTCGAGCCCCTTTTTAGGATCGCGGTCGCCTGCTCCGACGGCAATGGCGGCCCGCTTCAAGTCATCGTCGCTCACACGAGGATCTGCAATGCCCATGCTACGGCTGGAATCCAGCATCACCAGCAGGTTTTGACGAATCTGCCGCTCCAATTCCAAGGTCAACACTGGCCGCAACAAAATGCCCAGCAACAGGGCCAAGAAGGCCAGTCGCAGAAACACCAAAATCCCTTTGCGGGCGGGTGTTTGTTCGGCGGGCATCCAGCGATAGGACAAGATCACTACCGTCGTTAGGAGCACCGCCAGCAGCGCGATGTATCCCCAGGCAATGCCCCCGGCAGTTTCCACGCCGTACCCGACGACTTCACTGCCAGCTTCTAACGTGCTTCCGGTTAATTTGAGAATCCAGCCGCTCATTATTTGGATTGGCTGAATTTCTGAGCCAGAAACGTTTCCAGCCCCGCCAAGGCCAATACGATCAACAAAATCACCAGCCAATATTCAGCACCTACGCGGGCTTCCTGCACCTTCGCCTTAAAGTTGGCGTCATTTTCCCACTTGATTAGTTCCGCATCAGCCGGCAAATCGCCGTCTTCGATCTTAAGCAAGTCCGACTCCCGTTGATTCGGTTGCACGGCAAATAAATTGGTCTCCGAGCTGCCCTTGATGCTGAACCGGTACACGCCAGCTCGGTGGGTATCGGGATACTGCAACACGGTCGCATCTCCAATGGTTTCCGGCGTGAGCGTCTTGGATTGCACGGCTCCTTTATCAAAGACCAACCCTTCCTTGTTCTGCTCATTCGCCGCGAGGACCTTGCGGAACGGTTCGCCAACGCGAAGGTTCAAGCCGGAATCGCGGTTGGCCTGAATGTTGCCGATGATCCGGTACAACAACGGCACCACGGACGGGCCGCGAATGGCCAGATCCGACCAGTCGATATCCGCCGTAGAACTGAACTGAAAAACCCGTCCAGTTCCCCAATCACGTTCCATAATCGCAGGCCCGCCCAATTCGCCCTCTTCCTCGCCTTCATCCGGGCGGGATTCATAACGCAACACCACGCGCGGCAACCCGGCTTCTTCCACCTCTGGCTGTTCGGCTGCATCACTCAACGGCAACCAACGAAAGGTCCGTGCCGAACCGATTGAGCCAAATTCCGGATTCTCCCATGGCGCGGTCACCGGGTGTTCGTATCCGCGTTTTTGAAATTCCTGGTACTCCTCATCTTGGCTTGAATCGCCCACCGGCACGCCCCACGGCGACGGGAGGATCCCATGTTTCTTAAAGAGCTCCTCATTGTAATGATCTCCATCCACCTGATCGCCCGGGTAGAAAATCAGACCGCCACCGTTCAAAAGATAATCACGCATCGCCTTGATGTTGTCTTCGGTGAAGCGTTCCACATTCGCAAACACGACTGCGGTATACTTGGATAACACCGCCTGTGACAGGTCTAACGGCGAACTAACATCCACTTGCACGTAATGGTCATCCACCGGCGACAAGGCTGCGTCGAGGAAGAAACTTTCGTTATCACGCGGATCACTGGCCGCCCCGTCGCCATCCACCAACAACAACCGCACATCGCTCACCGCATTCACCACCAACCTGTTTTGATTATCCGCCGGCAATGAATCATACCGTTCCGGATCGTTAAAGCTCGCGCGAATGGAGTGATAGCCTTCCTTCTCCAACCGGGCAAACAACGGCACCGGCACGGTCTCCCCGGCATTCACTGAGGGAATGTTGACCTGATCAACCGGATCAGGTCGCTCGTCCACATATAGATTCACCGTAACATCCTGCCACTCATCTTTTCCATGATTGGCCACTTCCACCTCGATGCGCAGCGGATGATTTATCGGTGTCAGTCCAGAAGACACATCCACTTTGGTGATCGCCAGGTTGCCCGGCACGGTATCTTCGCCCACCCGCAACACATATACATCAATGTCGCCCTGGTTATCTTCGATTAGTTTTTGGATATCAGCGTTCTGCTGCCAACCCGAGGCTTGGCCGTCGGTCACAATGTAAATTTCCTTCCGCAGATCCGCACGTTCTTTGAGGATATTGACTGCTGATTCTACGGCCGGAAATAAATCGGTGGCATGATGGCTGACCTGCGCCCGATCCAGCTCCGCATGGGCCTGATTCAAATCGTAGGTCGGCTCATCAATAACGCCTCGCACAATATCCGAAGCCAATAACACGCCGACGGCCGACCCAGATGGCAGAGCATCCACCGTGGCCTTGGCGGCCTTGCGTGCTTGTTCAAAGGTGGCACCTCCGCCGCTATCGCCGCTTTCCCCCGCCTTGAGTCGGAGATCCATGCTGTAGGAATTATCCAGAATCACAATGCCGGTGACTTTGGTCTGACCCAAAACGTCGGTGGATGAATCCTTCAGGGCCGGGCGGGCCAGGGCCAGCGCCAGCAGGGCCACCAACGCGCAGCGGATCAATAACAGGATTAAGTCCTCGATGCGCATGCGGCGCTGGTTTTGGTCCACGCTCAGCTTCACGAACTTCATCGCCGCCCACGTCACCGTCTTAAATTTCCGACGGTTAAGCAGGTGAATAATGATCGGCACTGCCACTGCAGCAAGGCCAGCCAACATGATGCTGTTCAGAAAGGACATTAGTTCTGTTTACCTTTCGAAGTCCGCATGCGGAAGCTGAGGTAATTGCTCATGATCTGCGCGAGAGGTTTGCTGGTGTCGACCAACACATAATGCACGCCATTCTTTTCGCAGCCGTCTTTGATGCGGGTTTGAAAGGCGTCAAACTCACGCTGATAGGTCTGCCGAATCTCGGCCGGCCGGGTCAGGATCTTGGGTACATTTTCCAGTCCGTTAAATTCGACTAGTCCGTTGAAGGGAAACTCCAGCTCATACGGATCAAGCGTATGAAACACAATCACTTCATGGCCGATAAAGCGCAGGTGCTGGATGCCTTCCATTACGGCCTCTTCTTCATCAAAGAAATCACTAATAACAATAAAGATTCCTTTGCGCGGAGTTTGCACCGCCATGTTGTGCAGCGTGGCGGCAATGTCCGTTTCCTGCGTACCATCGAATGCCGCCAGACGCGCCATGATGTCATGCAACGACGACTTACTGTCTGAGCGCGGCACGTAATCCTTCATATCCTCGTCAAAGATACCCAGTGCCACGGCGTCGCGTTGATGAAGAATAATATAGGAGAGTACCGCCGCCGCCATCTTGCCATATTGCAGCTTGGTGTGCTCGCCTGAGGCGTACATCATTGATTCACTGCCATCGAGCAGGATGTTCGCCACATAGTTAGTTTCCTGTTCGTACTGTTTGACGAACAAACGGTCGGTCCGCGCCTCCACCTTCCAGTCCACATGGCGCGTATCATCGCCATGGGTGTATTCGCGGTGCTGGGCAAACTCCACCGCAAACCCACGATAAGGCGACTTGTGCTCACCGGACATGTAGCCCTCCACCACATAACGGGCGTGGAGTCCCAAGGCTTCCGCCCTGGAAATGGCTTCCGAATCCAGCAGTTCAGCGTGTTGCGCGTCCATCTCGGGTAACCGGTAGGTTTCCGGGTTCGCCCTAGCTGTTTAGTTTTTCCTTTTGAGGAACCTCTTCAACAATCCGCTCGATGATGTCGTCCGAGGTCAGGCCTTCGCTGGTAGCCGAGAAGTTGGGGATGATGCGGTGTCGCAGCACGGGCGAGGCCATAGCCGCCACGTTCTCGGTGCCCACATGCACCTGCCCCTCCAACATGGCATGCGCCTTGGCGGCCATGATGAGGTTCAAACCCGCGCGAGGACCAGCTCCCCACGAGAGCCACTTCTTGCACATTGGCAACGCTTCATCCGTGGTCACCCGAGTCACTCGTACCAGTTGGCGGGCGTACTCAAACACGTGATCGCTCACCGGCATCTTCCGAACAATCTGTTGCAGCTCCACGATCTGCTCTCCGTTGAGCACAGCCTCCGGTTGGCCTTGCCCTTCGCCAGTGGCCATCTTCATGATGTCCAATTCCTCATCGGCCTGCGGGTAATCCACCTTGATCATGAACATGAACCGGTCCAGCTGCGCTTCCGGCAGCGGGTATGTACCCTCTTGTTCAATCGGGTTTTGCGTGGCCAAGACAAAGAACGGCTCAGGCAACGGATAATCCGTGCCGCCCACCGAAATTTTGCGTTCCTGCATCGCCTCAAGCATGGCCGCCTGCGTCTTGGGCGGTGTCCGGTTAATTTCGTCCGCCAGCACGATGTTCGAGAAGATCGGCCCTTTCAGGAACTTAAACTCACGCTGATTGGTGGCTGGGTCCTGATAAATCACCTCCGTGCCGGTAATGTCACTCGGCATCAGGTCGGGCGTAAACTGGATCCGCTTGAAATCCAGCTTTAACGTCTCCGCCAACGACGACACCAGCAGGGTCTTCGCCAGGCCCGGCACACC
>WTHG01000269.1 GCA_011523245.1 Verrucomicrobiales bacterium
ACGCAATACCGCCGCCGGTGCCGCCCAGCGTGTAGGCGGGCCGGATGATGAGCGGATATTTCCCGATGCGATCAGCGATGGCCCAGGCGTCATCCATGTTATGGGCGATGCCGCTTACGGGCACGTCCAGACCGATCTCAAGCATCAGCTCCTTGAACCGCTCGCGGTCCTCTCCACGTTCAATGGCATCGGCCTTGGCGCCGATCATCTCCACGCCGTGTTTCTCGAGCACACCGGTACGGAAGAGTTCCATGGCAGTGTTGAGGCCCGTCTGGCCGCCAAGCGTGGGCAGCAGCACGAGCTTGCCGTCGGTGCCGAGTTTTTTCAGCTCCTCCAGTTCGCGCACGATAATTTTCTCCACCGCCTCGGGTGTGACCGGCTCGATGTAAGTGCGGTCGGCAAACTCCGGATCGGTCATGATGGTGGCGGGATTGGAATTCACCAGCACCACGCGATAGCCCTCTTCCTTGAGTGCCTTACACGCCTGTGTGCCCGAATAGTCAAACTCGCAAGCCTGCCCAATGATAATCGGACCGGCCCCGATGATGAGTACCGAATGAATGTCGTCCCGTCGTGGCATGAACCGCGGAGACTTAACGGCAAACCGGCGTCGTTGTCATGAGTTTTCTGGAAAAACCGGCCGAATGTTGTTCGCAGGGCAATATTTTCTCACGCGGAGCCGCAGAGTCGCAGAGAAACCAACTTCCACGGCTCTGCGTGTGGATGGGCTGTTAAAGCAAGCTCTGCTGTGTGCCGCCGTTCGGTTTCAAGCCAAGCCTCTGGTACCCCAGTTCGGTGGCAGCCCGGCCTTGGGGGGTGCGTTGGAGGTAGCCTTCCATGATGAGGAAGGGCTCGTAGACTTCCTCGAGGGTGTCGGCTTCTTCGCCGACGGCGGCGGCGATGGAGTTTACGCCTACCGGGCCGCCGCCGAATTTCACGATGATGGTCTCGAGAATGCGCTTGTCCATTTCGTCGAGACCGTGGCTGTCGATCTCCAGCATGGCCAGCGCGGCGTCGGCGATGGCGTTGGTGATGGTGCCGTCGCCTTTTACCTGTGCGTAATCGCGCACACGGCGCAAAAGGTTATTGGCAATGCGCGGGGTGCCTCGGCTGCGGCGGGCAATCTCAGCGGCGCCTTGTTCATCGATGCTGACGTCGAGCAGCCCCGCCGAGCGCGTGACGATGTTGGTCATGTGGTCGGCTGAATAATAATCAAGCCGTTCACGAATGGGAAAGCGCGTGAGGAGCGGCGCGGTCAGAAGGCCGCTGCGGGTGGTGGCGCCAACGAGTGTGAAACGCGGGAGGTTGAGCCGCACGCTGCGGGCGTTGGGACCCTGGTCGATGATGATGTCCAGCTGGTAATCCTCCATCGCGGGATAGAGATATTCCTCCACGGTCTTTTGCATGCGATGGATTTCATCGATGAACAGCACATCGCCTTCCTCGAGATTGGTGAGCAAGCCGGCGAGGTCGGCGGCTTTTTCAATCGTTGGGCCGCTGGTGGCGCGTAGGTTGGCACCCATGGATTTGGCGATGATGTTGGCCAGCGTGGTCTTACCCAGCCCGGGCGGGCCGGACAGCAGTAGGTGATCAATGGGTTCCTTTCGCTGTTGCGCGGCGGTTACGGCGATCTCCAGCCGCTCGCGCACCTTGTCCTGCCCGGCAAACTGATCAAACCCCTCCGGTCGCAACGAGGTTTCGAATGCGGCGTCGGGGGTCCCTAGTTCGTCAGTAATCCGCGAGGACATCACGGCTGAGCGTGCGGGAGTTGGAAAGGAGCGACAAGGGGATTCCATTAACAGGGCCGGCTCGTTATGCTCCCGGCGTGAGCGATAAGCCGGACAACGCGGACACTGAGCCCGAGAACCACAAAGAGGATGACTTTGTGGAATTTGAGTACACGCCGAATTATATCGCCGTGCCGGAGGCGTTTCATTCGTTCACAGATGAAGGGCCGTTTTCCAAATGCACCTTGTGCGATGGCGAATTACTGGAAGACGGCACACCCTATCTGATCCACAAGGCATTTCACCGCAGCGAGGTCATTTTCGAGTACGCCATGTGCCTGCCGTGCCGCGCGAAGATGCAGGAGGAGCTTTCGGCCGAATCGCTCGAGCACATCAATGCCTACATGGACCGGTATCACATTGAGGATCGTGGCGAGGCTTTGCTGGAAGAACACGGCACGGACGTGGCCCCATGGATCTCCCATTGCCTAATCAGCGGCAAACCGATTGAGGGCGAGGATGAGTATCATTACTACGCCTTCTGCGACGGGCCGGATTTGGTCTTTAACGGCCTGCCCATGGCGCTCGCCGGTGGCGTGGATGAGGAACTCAATGAGTTGCTCTCCAAGCAAACCCGCGATCGGCTGGACGGATTTGTGGATGAACAATTCGGTTTACCGCCGGAATTACGCAAACCGATCAAGGGCAGCCCGATTTTGATTTAACCGCTTTCGCTTGAACAAACCCATCCCTTGGGGCAGTCTAATCGCCGGAATGTTGGAGTTTCTTGGACAACCCACCCGCCATTGTGACGGGCAGACGCGCCGGAGTTTTCTGCGCGCGGGCGCATTGGGCGTGGGCGGTTTTACCTTGGCCGATCTGCTGCGCGCGGAAAATGGCAAACGCTCCTCGACCAAGGCGGTGATCAACATCCATCTCGACGGCGGCCCGCCGCAGATGGACATGATTGATCCCAAGCCGGAAGCGCCCGCTGAATTGCGCGGTGAATTCGCCGGCATCCGATCCAAGCTTCCCGGCGTGCATCTCACCGAGTTAATGCCGCGCATGGCGGCAGCGGCGGATCGATTTGTTTTCCTGCGCTCACTCGTCGGCTCGGCCGGCCGGCACGATGGGTTCCAGTGCCAGAGCGGTTATCATATCAAGGAACTCGCCGGTATCGGTGGTCGTCCTGCTCTGGGTTGCGTCGTAGATCGTCTGCTTGGTTCCAGCGGCAATGCACCGGCGTTTGTGGACCTCATGCAAGGTCGGCCTTTGGCGCGTAACAGTGCGCGCCCTGGATTTCTCGGCCCGGCTTACAAGCCGTTCCGCCCGGACATCTCGCACCTGTTCAAGCGCGAGCTGGAAACGGGCATGAAAGGCGAGCTGTCGAGGCTGGGCGAGGATCATCAGGTGAATCTCAAGCTCATAGCCGGCCTGAACGCTGAGCGACTGGACGATCGCGTGGGCTTGCTGCAACAATTTGATGGCATCCGCCGCGCTTCGGATAAGAGCGGCATGATGCGCGCGATGGATCGCTTCAATCAGCAGGCCGTTGGCATTCTTACCTCCGGCAAGTTTGCCGATGCATTGGATCTCGCGAAGGAAGATCCCAAGATGCTCGAGCAATACACGCCGAAGATAAAGTTGGGCGGCGAACAGTTTTACACGGCCGAAGGGCCGACTTCCGGTCGCAAGCTCTTGATGGCGCGACGTCTGGTCGAGGCCGGTGTGCGCGTGGTGAGTGTGAGCATCAGCGACTTTGATACGCACTCCAAGAATTTCCCCCGGATGCGCAACCTCGTCCCCATCGTGGATCACGCATTGGCCACGCTGGAGGCAGACCTGCGATCGCGCGGGTTGCTGGATGACGTGCTAGTGGTGGCGTGGGGCGAATTTGGCCGTACGCCTAAGGTGAACAGCAAGGGCGGCCGTGACCACTGGCCGCGTGTGTCTCCGGCCATCATGTTCGGCGGCGGCATCCGCACTGGCCAAGTAATCGGTGCCACGGACAGGATCGCCGGCGAATGCACCGAACGGCCTGTTCATTATCAGGACGTCATCGCCACGATGTATCAGCACCTTGGCCTGAACCCCAACGCCGTAACGGTGGAGGACACCACCGGCCGGCCGCAATACCTTTGCGACACGGGACGGCCGATTCGCGAGTTGGCTTAAGGCCTCATTTGCCGGCGACTAAATGTGAAAGTCGCTGGCTTTCTTTTTTTCCTGCTTATCCAGCACGCGCATGTCGAGGCCGTCGTAGATGACGAGGGAGTGCGGCTTCACGCTGTCCATGATGAACACGTTGCCGCCGATGGTGCTGTGGGTGCCAATGACCGTTTGGCCGCCGAGGATGGTGGCGCCGGGGTAAATGGTGACGTGATCCTCAATCGTCGGGTGCCGCTTGGTGCCGGCGAGTTGTTGGCCGCCGGAGGTGGAACGGGCACCGAGCGTTACGCCGTGGTAAAGTTTCACGTGGTTGCCGATCTCGCAGGTTTCGCCGATCACCGTGCCCGTGCCGTGGTCGATGAAAAAGTGATGGCCGATGGTCGCGCCCGGATGCAGATCCATGCCGGTGCGTTCGTGGGCCCACTCGGTCATAATGCGCGGTAGCAGCGCGGCACCGTTGTCGTACAGCACACGCGCCATGCGTTGCACAGAAATGGCCTCGACGAAGGGGTAGCTTAAAATAATCTCCTCCTCGCTCTTGGCGGCGGGATCGCCGTCGAAAGCGGCGTCCACGTCCGTGGCGAGAATCTCCCGCACGGCCGGAAGTTGGCTGAGGAAGTTCAACGTCATCTCCTTGGCGGCGGCGCGTGGGTTGGCTTGGGCCGCGTCATTGGGCGGCGAGTGGGTGAAACATTTCACCAGCTCATCCTCCAGTCGGCCAGCAACGGAGTCCATCAGCAGCGCCGTCTCCATCTTGATTTCCGAGGAATGCGTGACCTTGTCGTCGAAGAAACCCGGGAAAAGCAGCTGCAGCAGATCGGTGGTAAGACCCACGATGCCGCTCTTGGAAGGCAGGTTGGTGCCATCCAAATGATTGATGCCCCCCACGCTGGCGTAGGAGGCGATCAATTGATCCGTGAGCTCGGTGATCTTCACGCGCCGAGTAAACCGCAGGCTCAGTGCTAAGGCAAGCGTGCCGCCGATGCTCTGGCCTATTGGGCGAGTACCCGTTCGACCGCTGCAACTGCATCAGCTGGGGTAATTTCTTTGAGGCACCGTAAATCAATAGGGCATTTGCGAAGGAAACACGGCGAACAATCGGCGGTAGTTCGCAGTAATTGATGAGGGGAATGGGAATTATTCGGAAGGCCGGGGC
>WTHG01000538.1 GCA_011523245.1 Verrucomicrobiales bacterium
CCCGGGCATCCTCGGCATTTGCATCGGCGGCGATCGGGCAACGGGGTATGAACGATCGAAAACGCAGTTCCTTCGCATGCTAGACGATCGGAATGATCATGCGGAACTGGATGCGCTGGAGCAGGATATTCTCACAACGGCCAACAAACTCGGCATCGGCCCGATGGGGTTTGGCGGCAACACGACGTTATTGGGCGTGAAAATCTGCGCGGCCAACCGAGTGCCGGCGTCTTATTTTGTGAGCATCAGCTACATGTGCTGGGCCTTCCGCCGCCACGGCGCGACGCTGGGTGCACAAGGCGAAATCGACCACTGGCTTTACTAAGATGATTGAACTGACTACCCCCATCACCGAGGAACAGGTGCGCGACCTGAAGGTTGGCGATCAGGTTTCGATTTCTGGCGTGGTGTATACTGGGCGCGACGCCGTGCACAAATACCTGCACGAAGGCGGCGCGCTGCCCGAGGGCGTGAACTTCGAAGGAAGTATCATTTATCACTGTGGCCCAGTGGTGGTGAAGGATGAGAACGACGACTGGCAGGTGACAGCCGCCGGACCCACGACCTCCATTCGTGAGGAACCGTATCAGGCTGATATCATGAAACGCTTCGGCGTTCGGGGCGTGATTGGAAAGGGCGGCATGGGGCCGAAGACACTGGCCGGCTGCGCGGAAAATGGCTGCGTGTATTTGCACGGCATCGGCGGAGCCGCACAGGTGTTGGCCGAGCATATTACCAAGGTGCGCAACGTGTATTTCAAGGAGGAGTTTGGCAGCCCCGAGGCGATCTGGGAATTGGAAGTCACCGGCTTCCCCGCGGTGGTCACCATGGACAGTCACAACAAATCCCTCCACGCCGAGGTGGCCGCCGCCAGTCAGGCGGTGTTGGATGAGAATCTCTAGAGGGCGTCCTGCTGCCCGCCGTTGACGAGGTAGAGTGCAGCCATACGAACGGCGATGCCGTTGGTGACCTGTTCGAGAATCACCGCCCGATCGCCATCGGCAATTTCACTTTCGATTTCCACGCCGCGGTTCATGGGGCCGGGGTGCATGATCATGGCCTCGGGCTTGGTGAGGGTGAGACGTTTGCGGTTCAGGCCGAAGAGCCGGGCGTACTCGCCGATGCTTGGGAACATCGTCTTGCGCTGGCGCTCGTGTTGGATGCGGAGGAGGTTGATCACATCGGCATCGGCCAGTGCTTCGTCCAGATTATAGGTCACCCGACAGCCCATTTCCTCAAACACTCGCGGCACGAGTGTGCTGGGGCCGCAGAGGGTGACGTTGGCGCCGAGCTTGCGCAGGGCCCAGATATTGGAGCGGGCCACGCGACTGTAGAGGATATCACCGAGGATGGTGACGTTGAGGCCCGCGATGGTGCCTTTCTTTTCCCGAATGGTGAACACATCAAGGAGAGCCTGCGTAGGATGCTCATGCGCGCCGTCGCCGGCGTTCACCACGTGGGCGTCGAGAAAGCGTGCAAGAAAATGCGGCGCACCGGCGGCTTTGTGGCGAATGACGATGATGTCCGCATTCAACGCCTCCAGAGTGCGCGCGGTATCCTTCAGGCTTTCCCCTTTTTGAAAGGAGGACGCATCGGCGGCGAAGTTTATGATGTCCGCGCTGAGGCGCTTGGCGGAAAGCTCGAAGCTCACGCGCGTGCGGGTGGAGGGTTCGACGAAGAAGTTAACGACCGTTTTTCCCTGCAGGGCAGGGACCTTCTTGATGTCACGTTCGCCCACGGCCTTGAACTCGCGTGCGGTGTCGAGTACCGCAGTCAGTTCCTCGCCGGTGAGGCTTTCAATATCCAGCAGATGTTTGCGATGCCAACTCATGGGGTTTGGAGGACGACCGCTTCGGGCGCGCTGCGATCGTCGCAGCGCACTTCCACGCGTTCGTCCGGGTGGGTGGGTAAATTCTTGCCAACGAAATCGGGTCGGATAGGCAGCTCGCGATGGCCGCGATCAATGAGCACAGCAAGCCGGATACATTTGGGGCGGCCGAAACCCATCAGCGCGTCAATGGAGGCGCGCACAGTGCGACCGGAGGAGAGCACGTCATCTACCAGCACAACCGTTTGGCCGGCCAGATCGCCGGCCAGTTGGGTTGGTCGCAGCTCGCTCATGCCACGTTGGGAAAGATCATCGCGATGGAGGCCGGGCTCCACCGAGCCGGTGGCCACGGGGAACCCGTACAGTCCGGCGAGGGTTTCACTCAACTGTTGAGCGAGCGCGACACCGCCGCGCTGAATGCCCACAAGCATGAGCGAGGAACATTCGGGGTGGGCTTCGGCAATCTCATGCGCCACCCGGCGCCAGGCGCGGCCGAGGTCAGCGGCTTCCAGTACAATGCGTTCGTCAGGCATGGTGGCGGGCACAAAAAAAGCCGCGCGGCCGCGCTTGCGCGCGAATCCAACGCGGAGTTGATCCGTTTCGTTTCATCGACCTTGGCGGCCTCGCAGGACCGCATTAAAGGTGTTCAAATTGTTACGCAGTCGCCCGTTCGGCGTGGCGGCGTTTGCGCCACTGCGACCGGTGATTCACCATCCAGTCCGTGAGCGCTTCCTCAAACCCAATATCGGCGCCGGCTTTTTCTGACTCCAGCCATTTATGCCGCATGATTTCCTCGCGCTCGGCCAGAAACTCCCGGTAAAGCGTAGAATTCTTTAGCAAATCACTGGATGTAGCCGAATCTGCCATAAGCGTGTTCCAATAGGACGTGATGGGTACACGAACCCTTCATTGAAAACAATACATTATTGGCGAAAAAACGCAAATTGACGGCCGATTTTTCGGCAAACAGTCGGGAATAACCGGCGAACAGCGGGAATAATCCTAGTCCAACACCTCGCGCAAGGATGCCGCCACTTTCCCAAATGCCTCCGCTGGAGCGCTTTCGGGTGCGCTGACCACTACCGGCACGCCGACATCGCCGCCTTCGCGGATCTCGGTGAAGATCGGCACCTCGCCCAAGAAGGTGGTGCCTTGATTCTGCGCCTCGGCCGCGCCGCCGCCGTGGCCAAAAATCTCCACGCGCTCACCACCCGGGGCGGTGAAGTAGCTCATGTTTTCCACGATACCCAGCAACGGCACATTCACGCGCTCAAACATTGCGATGCCCTTACGCACCACACCGAGTGACGCCTCCTGCGGCGTGGTCACCACCACACCGCCGTCGAGCGGCACCGTTTGGCATAGAGACAACTGCGCGTCGCCGGTGCCGGGCGGCAGATCCACCAGGAGATAATCCAGCGTGCCCCAATCCACCTGCAGCACAAACTGCTGGATGGTTTTCATGATCATCGGGCCGCGCCAAATCACCGGCTGATCACCCTCAAGCAGGAAGCCCATGCTCATCAGCTTCACCCCGTGGTTCATCAGCGGCACGAGCTTTTCCTCCGGACTCACCAGGGGCCGTTCGTTCACGCCCATCATTAGCGGCACGCTTGGGCCGTAGATGTCGCAATCGAGCAGGCCCACTTCGCCGCCAGTTTGTGCCAGCGCGCAGGCTAGGTTCACCGAGCAGGTGCTCTTGCCCACACCGCCTTTACCGGAGGCTACGGCGATCACCTTGTTGATGCCGGGAATCCTGTTGGGTTTGGCCTGACCGCCGCCCGCGGGGGCCTGACCGGCCGGCGGCATTTTCACCTGCACCATGGCGCGCTCAATGCCGTCCAATGCTTTCACCACCGCCTCGCACTCTGCCTTCAACTGCGCGGCCACCTCGGGGTTGTGGGTCGTCAGTTCAAGGTCAATACCCGCCGATCCGTTGGCCACCGCCACGCCTTTCACCAATCCGAACGACACAATATCGCGCGAGTAGCCCGGATAATTCACGCCCTTCAGCGCCTCTTGAATTTGCTCTTCGAGATTCATGTTACGCATCCCACGTCGGCGACAGGGCGCGGAGTTTGGCGACCTGTTTGGGGATGATCTCCAGCACGTGGTCGATGTCCGCCGTCGAGATGTCGCGACCGAGGGAGAGGAGAACGTTGCCCTTGGCTTGGGCGACGTCAAGCCCGATTGCCGCGAGAGCAGGAGGAATGGCGAGGTTTTGCGTCACACACGCTGCGCCGCTGGCAATCGCCACGCCTTGCATGTCCAATGCCAGCGCCAGGCCTTCGCCTTCCAAACCGGCCAGCGAATAATTCAATTGGGTCGGCAACCGTTCAACACCGGGCGTCGGGCCGTTGAGCGAAATCTTTTCAATTCGTTCCTGTAATCCGGCGTGGAGTTGCTCTTGCAACGGGCCCACCTCAATGACGGGCAAGGTCGCCGCAGCGCCAGCCCCGACGATGGCCGCTAAATTCTCCGTGCCGGCGCGCCATCCGCCTTGTTGCCCGCCGCCGTGTAACTGCGGCGACAAGGGCACACACGGATTGCGATACAATACGCCTACACCTTGCGGTCCGCCAAAACGATGTGGAGCCAGAGTAAGGAGCGATATGGGATGAGCCTCTACATCGACCGGCACCCACCCACCGCTGGCAGTAGCATCGATCAGCAAAGGAATGCCTCGTTCGGCCGCTACGGCTCCCAGCGCGGGTAGGTTCTGAACCGTGCCGAGATCATGGTTGGCGTGGTGCGTGGCGATGAGGATAGTTTTGTCGGTGACCGACTCCGCTACAGCTGCGGCCGTCAAGCGGCCCTCGCCATCCACCGGCACGCGCGTGGCGGTGAACCCCTGTTGCTCGAGCCAGGCGACCGATTGGTCGATCGAGGGATGTTCGATATTGGAGAGAATAAGGTGCGAGCCGCGTTCGCGCTGGGCTTCGGCTACGCCTTTGACAGCGAGGTTGTTGGCCTCCGTGCCGGAGCTGGTGAACACGAGATCGTCGGCCGGCGCCCCGATCATCGCGGCGCACTGGGCAGCGGCGGAGTCGAGCGCTTCGCGGGCTTTGAGCCCATGCCAGTGCAGGGAGGACGCATTGCCGTGGATTTCCTCTAGCCACGGCCGCATCGCCGCGCGCACTTCGGAAGCCAAAGGCCCACCTGAGAGGTGGTCAAGATACACACGGCGTTTCATGAAGGGAGCGTGGACGGGGGAGGGTTACTTG
>WTHG01000348.1 GCA_011523245.1 Verrucomicrobiales bacterium
TTACCTCACCGCACGGCGCAGTGACAAAAATCCGTGGTGGGTCGAGTTGTGGGAGAAACCACCGGGCAAGGCTTGGCTGAAGGTGGGGCCGATCATGGTTTCACGACACAAAGGATACGCGCATTTTCAGGAATCACTTAGCTGGGGGCCAGACCACAAGACGCTGCACTTGTGCGGCCGCTTCCACGAGCTCAGCGACAAGTCCAGCTATGGACGGCTGCAGACGGTGGCCTATATGAAAAGTACAGACTTCGGGCGCACTTGGCAACGCAGCGATGATTCCCTTATCAAAACGACGGCCACCGTTGAGAACATCGAGGTGATTGCGAAAGGCGGTGAGGATTTCAAACGGACCCTGCGCGCCGGCTGCCTGGCGGTGAGCCCGAAAGGCATTCCGCATTTGCTATTCAGCATCAAAGCGAATAACCGAAATCACACGTACCTGACCGTTCTGGACGCCAACGGTAAATGGCAGCGCACCGACCTGCACGATCACCTGCCGAAGACATGGCAGGACTACAACCTCACCATGGCTGGTGGACTCGCCTTCGACGCCAAGGGCACACTACATGGTGTTGCCCAACTGCAAACCGGACAGCGCGGCCCAAAAATCTGGGGCGACCCGACGAACGAAATCGTGAAATTCGTGCAGCGCGGCAACAGGTTTGAATTTCGCGCCCTGAGTGAATTTGATCCGAAGGCGGCCCATTGGCTTCCAAGCATCGAACGCCCCACCGGCCACAACCTCGTGCCCACACTCCCGGGTGTCCTCTTCACCGGTGGCCCAGCTGGTGCTGGTAACAAAGACCTGATCAGCAACAAGGTCTATTGGAACCGATGAGAGATTTCTCGCGCCTTCAAATCCTACTTCACCCCCATGACTGCGCTGCTGACGAGGTACTTGCGTTCGTCGCGGACGTCGATGTACCAGACGGTGGCGTTCTTGGGCGGAGCGGCACCGTGAATCTTTTGGCCGTCGACTTTTAGTGGGATAGTTTTCCACGCGCGCGTTTTGTTCTGCGGATGTGGGCCGGTGGTATAGTGCAGGTTCGCCGAGATGAGCTTGGTCCTCGACTGTACGGTGGTCGTGAGTTGCTCGCCCTTCACGATCGGCCGGGCCACCACGGGCATGGGGGTGCCGTCGCGCAGGTATTGGTCCACGAAGCCGTAGAATTCCGGGAAGGTGAAGATGTGGCCGTGTCGCATGCGAATTTGTATGCTGTAGTTTTTCTCGCCCTGCACCAGCGCGCAGGTCTTGGCATAGCTGTCCATGGGGTAGGCAAAATCATTGGTGCCGTTGAGGAACATAACGGGCATTTTCGCCGAGCCAATGTAGCGCGACGGATCCCAAAGGCGATGCCATTTGTCCGACTGGGCCGGCGTCATTTTGCCAAACTCCGATGGTTTCCAAACGCTATTCTCCCGCAGGAAGCCGCAGCCGTACACGGGCATGGCCATCTTGAACCGGTCATCCACACCTGCCACGATGCAGGTGAGATAGCCGCCCCAGCTGATGCCCGTCAACGCGATGCGCCCGGCATCCACATCCGGAAAACTGCGCAGTAATGAATGCGCCCGCACCACATTGGCGACTGCGTGGTACGACCATTGGTTTTCCAACGGCTCGTCGATCGTGCCGAATTTGAACGCATGGCCCTGATCCGGGCCACCATCGGGCAACGGCTTGCGGTCCAAGCCTTTGCCGGCCAAGTCCATGGCGATAGCTGCGTACCCGCGCTTGGCCCAAAGCTCGGCCCAGTTTTTGAACGCTGCCCCACCGCCGCCGTGCACCAGCACGATCCCGGGCACCTTATCATCGCCACCCTTGCCAAGTGTCTTGGGTGAGGCGTAGTAGGCAAAGACACCTGTGGGTTTGCCGCGGTATGACTCACCGGCATAGTGGAGCGAATGCACGCCGTCTTTTTGGCTCTGCCACTTAAACTTCGGCGCCTTTTTTAAATTAGCCAAATCCCAAGGTGTCTCCTTGGGTAACGGCAGAGGCTTCGCGGCTGAAAGGAGTTGGGCAAACGCAACCAGGCTGAGGCTGATGAAAATGCGCGTCATGCGAAAACCATCGTCCTCTCCTTCGGTTCACTCAAGGAAAAGCCGCTAAGACAAAATCGATTTCAACCACGTGGCCGTATACGTCGCCGAGGCGGAAGTTGCGACCGCCGGCAGCATCAGCGCAAAATTAACGGTATTCGTCTCATGCCAAAAAGTGTAGTTTCCCAGCAGGTTTCTTCAGGCCCTCCTGAACGATCGGGTTATTTCTCAAACACCACCTTCATCTCCAGAATGCCCATCGCCGTTTTTTCGCGGGGAATCATGTGGATGCGGATGGCGTCGCAGGTGAGCGGCGCGGCGGGGTGGATGACGTTGAACTGGTTGGCGCGTGTGTCGTAGCGGTCGGTGGTGTACAGCTTGAAAGGTTTCCATTGGCCATCCTGCCGCACTTCCACTTTCCATTCCTTCGGAAATTTCACCGGATATTGGTAGTGGTCCATCCAAAACACGCCGATGCTGCGGATTTTTTTCGGGCCATGAAATGTGCCGGTGATCGTTTGTTGTTTGCCCTCCTGCCCACGGCTTGTCCAGCGCGGGACCTTATTGCCGCTGGACCAGCGCGGCTCGAGGCCATCGCCGATGGCATTCACGGTATCCAGCTCCGAGGTGTGCGTGGCGGTGAGCTTGGCAAACACACTTTCCTTTGGGAGCGCCAGCGGATCAAACACCGCCATGGATTGCTTGCGCGGGAACCACACCGTCATCGAACCGGCACCACGGTTGTTCCAAGCGTAGTACGGTGTGAGGACGAGCGCCTGATTGGCTACCCCGCCCTTGCCGTCGAGCGCGCGCACGGGCACGTGGGCTTGAATGAAACTGCCGGACTTGATCTTGGCGGTCTTGATGGTGGCATCCGCCACGGCGGGCAGGCGCGGGAAAAAGAAGCGCTCCGTCGCACCGCCGTTGTCCACGCCCTCGGCGCACAACACGAACGGCCCACGCGTCAGGGCAAGGCGATCGTGATTGGCCTCGACAGCCTTGTGGCAGGCATTGACCTGCACGGGCATCGGCAGATTCAGCTCCACGCGATCGCCGGCTTTCCATTGGCGCTCGATCACCGCAAAGCCCTTCTCCACCTTGGCCCTCACCGGCTGGCCATTCACCTTAAGCGACCATTTCCGGACCAAACCGGCATTCACATACCGGTACAGTTTGCCGGGCACAAACTGCTCACCTGTCCACGTGGGGATGCGCAATCGCAACGCAAAGTTTATGGGCTTCTCGGGCTTTAGGTGAAGGCGAATCTTGCCGTCATTCGGATACGCCGTGGACTGTTGAATGCCCACCTCCGTGCCGCCGATTTTGGCTTGCGTGGCGGACTCCGCAAAAAACGTCACGTACAGATTGCCTTCGTCATGCGCGTAGGTCATCCCCTGCACCTGCGGCAGCAGACGCGCCATGTTGCTCGGGCAACAGGCGGTGCCGAACCACGGCGCGCGGCCGGCGGTGCCGTGGTTGAATGGATACTTGCCGTCCGCCGCGAGCGGATTCACGTAAAAGAACCGATTGCCCTCGAGGTTCACCGCAGCGAGCACGTTGTTGAGCAGCGCCACCTCGGCCACGTCGAGGTACTTCGCGTCCTTGTGCAGCAAAAACATCCGGTAGTTGAACAACACATTACCAACCGCCGCACAGGTTTCGTTGAAGGCATCGGCATTAGGCAGCTCGTACTGCGGGCCGAATCCCTCAATGCCGTGCACCGCGCCGAGGCCGCCGGTGATGTGCATGCGGGTATCGGTGATGTCGCCCCAAATACGGTCGAGCGCGCGGGCGTAGGCGGTGTTGCCGGTCAGCACCCCCACATCAGCCATGCCGCTATACAGATACGTGGCGCGCACAGCGTGACCGACGGCCTCCTTTTGTTTGGCCACCGGCGCGTGTTGCTGCGCGTACGTCGGCGCCATCACGCCCTCGCCCTTCGGCACATAAGTGATGCCGCGGATTTCCAGGAACTTCCGCGCCATATCCAGATACAACGGTTTGCCGGTCACGCGGTACAAGCGCACCAAGGCCAGCTCCATCTCCTGATGGCCGGGCGCCTGGCGAATCGGTTTGCCGCCATTGTATTTCGGGTCGCCCTCAAAGAACACTTTGTTGACGTGACGCGCATTTTTCTCCGCCACCTTCAGCAGCTTGTCCTTGCCGGTGGCCTGATAGTACGCAATCGCCGCCTCGTACATGTGACCCATGTTGTATAGCTCGTGACTGTGCACCACGAACTGGTACGGCTTGTCGCCCATCATGTGTTTCTCCGCGCCCACGCCGGTGGTGTGCGAGGGATACAGATAGCCATTCGGCTCCTGCGCCGCGGCAATGACATCCACAATGCGGTCAAACTGCGCCTCGAGCTCCGGGTCGTCGCGTAGCTTGGCCAGATACGCCGCGCCTTCCATCACCTTGTACAGGTCCGAGTCAATGAATCGATGCGGCCGGTGCCCTTCAGTGCTTTTGCCCGCCAACGCATCCGCCGCCGCTTGCAGATGTTCCACGCCCGATTTCGTTTTCTCAAACGCGAACGGCACCAGCACCTTGCGCTGGGTCTCCAGCCGCGGCCGCCAAAAGGCGCTGGTCATTTCCACCTCGTGAAACGGCACGGGCTTAAGCGGGTAATCGGCTGCATCCACAAAAGGGACCGCCACGATGAGAGCCAACAGGCCGCGTTGTATGAGTGAATTCATGTTGGGAAAATTATTTTTTGTCCTTGGCCGCTTCAAGCTGAGCTTTCAACTGCGCCAGCCTCGCATCGTTCTCATTTAAATAATCCTGCTGCGCACGATAGGCTGCGGCGCGGCGGTCCACCATCGCTTTGAACGCCGGATCTTCCTTGGCCGCCTGACGCGCCGCCTCGCGCTTGGCCTTGATGGCGTCGTCGGACACAAAAAGCTGCGGATAATCCCTCTCAAGTTTTGACTGCGCCGCTGCCGCGGCGAAGACGAGTTCCTGATACGCCGCATCCT
>WTHG01000117.1 GCA_011523245.1 Verrucomicrobiales bacterium
AAGGGAAGCAGAGTTGATGGAACTAGTAAAGGATAAAACAAATCCATTCAAAAACATCGACAAAAAGTTTGTACAGAGTGTGTTTACAGACACCGTGTTTAACTAAATATTAGTGTCCTCAGAGACTATACATAATTAGATTGAGGAAAGGTTACAGAAACACTTTCCGATGTAGTACCTTTCTAGTCGAGTAGGACTCCATGGATTTTTATAGGATATATTATGGCAGAAGAAAACAAACCTTCGGAGTTTAGTCAAACTCCACCTGAACTTTCAGAGAAAGAAAAGATTCAGGCTCGTATCTCTCAATACCAAGTTGGTATGAAACCCCAAACGGCACAAATCGTCAATGCGATTTTAGAATCTCAATTGAAGAATGGTCTTGTCAAGTTACCTGACCTTGAAGCGATTATCGATGTCCGTAACACAGTCACATCAGGACTGGAAGGTTACCAACAGGCTGTTCAAGTTGCAACTCAAAGATTACAAGAGATTGAAGCTGAAGAAGCGATTGAAAAACAAGCAGAACTTGACAGACGTGAATCACTGACTAAAGAAAAACTTATTGCAGAGAGACAAAGAAGGAAACAACTAGAAGACAGAGTTGAAGAACTTCTAAAACAAATTCATGGTGAGTCCCCTGACACTAATCAAACACTAACACCACCACCTGACCCTATGGAGTCATGGGAGAAGTGGACACCACCTCCAATCAAAGAGGAACCAACACTACAACCACCTAAACCTAAATCAAAGGCATGGGATATGGTTCGTGCAACAAGACCTGACACTGTAGAGATTGAGAAAGAAAACATTTCTACTGAAGTTGGTAAGAGTCTTGATGACGTTACACCTGAAGAATGGGATGCAGTAACTAAATCATTCTCAACAGAGAATGTCGTTCCTTTCCCTAACGAACCTGAAGGTTACACAGACGAACCGTTATTAGACGGCCCTGAGTTTGAAATCACAGAACGTATTAGTGATGAAGACTATGAAGATACACTTCCTGATTTAGAAGACATCAAAGGTCTTGAAGAGTTTCAAGTACAGGAAGAGGATACAGAAACAGAACCTAACTTTACCAAACCTGTAGTTAGTGCTAGTAATGCACCAAACATTAAAGCAGTTGTTGAAGAACCAAAGAACGTAGAGGCGAAAGTTGACCAACCAATTCCTTCTTATGATTCTGAGGAAGAACTACTTGCAGCCGCACAAGCAAAGATTGATGCACAACAGGAAGAGGAAGAAGAAACCGTAGAGATTGTTATTCCAAGTCGTTCAGACTTAGAGAGTTTAACAAAATCTAAAATCAAGGATGAGGGAGACAAGTTAGACTTTGAACTCTCAACCAGTGATACTAAAGCAGTCATGATCGATTCATTCGTTGAACAGTCAGAGAAGTTAATTCAAGAATTAACAGAAGAGGATGGATTTGTCTCTGCAACTGAAACGACAGAAGGTGATGACAATGTGGATAGAAGGGACGGTGGATACTTCTAGTCCATCCCAAGTTAGAGAACTAAAACAAAACGAAGTAAGTCTCCAATTAGATTTTCAGCAGGAAGTCGCAGATGATTTGCTTCGTTTTGACTTTCCCAAAGATTACACAATGAAACTAGGATGTCAGTTTGATATCCCTGCAGTTCGTTTATATAAAGATGGAGAAGACTTAATCTTCTCTGTATTAGAACAACCCCTAGGTGACCATATTCTTCTTAGACCCTATCTATGGAATCCTAATAAAAGTCCAACAACAAATAGTCTTGATGAGTATGAAGACCATCAATACTTCACTGTCCCACGTAACTACGTCGAAGAGTATAGTGTCAACGATGACATAGTCTACACTTATGTACATGATTCTGAAGATAGGGAGAGATACGTATTATGTCAGAAGCAGAAATAATTCCTATACAGGCTGTAGACCAATATGATTTCCTTGAACACAGAAGACAACAAGAGAAAAAACACTGGGATAAAAAACACAACAACCTACAACCACTCGATTCGATTCTTACCGTTGAAATTAATACTACTGAGTTGTGCAATCGTACATGTGTCTTTTGTCCGAGACATGACCCAACAGTATTTCCCAATAGGCAACTCCACCTTACAACTAAGGGTGCTGAGACCATTGCAGAAGAATTAGCAGACAACGGTTACAGTGGTAAAGTATCCTTCAGTGGATTTGGTGAGAACTTACTCAACCCTGACTTCGTAGAGATTGTATCAATCTTTCATTATCATCTACCACAGGCAACACTAGAGTGTAACACTAACGGTGATAAGTTAGACGTTGATTATCTCAAAGGCCTAATGAAAGCAGGATTGAATTTATTGTACATCAATTTGTACGATGGGCCTGAACAGATGGAACACTTCGACAAACTAATAAAAGAAGCATACGTTCCTGCAGATAGATACAAGTATAGAATGCATTGGGGTGACTTTGAGAAACACGGATTAATTTTAAACAACAGGAGTGGAGTCATTGACTGGGTCGGAATCGAAGAAACAGATATTAAATCGTTACAAGGTAAACCGTGTCACTATCCTTTTTATAAAATGTTTGTTGATTGGAATGGTGATGTTCTATTCTGCTCAAACGATTGGGGTAGAGAACACGTTGTAGGAAATCTTTTACAACAATCATTGTATGATGTTTGGTTTAGTAAACCTATGAATAAGATTCGTAGGAGACTTGCGAGGGGAGACCGTTCACAATCCCCTTGTAATAAGTGTAGTGTCGATGGTAGTTTATTTGGTAAACCATCATTTGATATAGTGAACAAACATTTAAAATTATGAAGATATTGATTATGGGCTTGCCTGGTTCAGGTAAGACCACACTTGCGAGAACACTTGCAGGACACTTCTTAGTTCCTCATGTGAATGCAGATACACTTAGAGAGTTTCATGATGATTGGGATTTCTCTAAGGAAGGTAGATTAACCCAAGCACATCGAATGTCTCAGTTTGATTTTGGTATACTGGATTTTGTATGTCCACTAGAACAAACTAGAAACATCGTTGATGCAGACTATATAATATGGATGGATACAATTGATAGAAGTCGTTTTGAAGATACCAACGACATCTTTCAGAAACCTGAATATTATGATATAAGGATTACAGAATGGATTGGAGAAAACCAACTACGCAAATCCTTGGACGGTTTCAACCCTGGCACGAAGGCCATACAGCTTTATTTAAACGAGGTCTTGAAAAGACTGGTCAAGTAATAATCTTATTACGAGAACAGGACGGAACCGACAAGAACCCATACGACCATCATGAACGTATGGAAATGATTTGGAAAACACTAGTCGACGATGAAGGCATTGACCCTAGTGTATTCGAAATAATGTATATGCCTAACATTACACATATCACATATGGACGTGATGTGGGATATAAAATTGAACAGGAACACTTCGATAAGGACATCGAAGGTATAAGTGCAACAGATATAAGGAATGGACTCCGTAAAGAAAACACTGCAGAAGACTCTTAGTTGGAGAATAACTGCAACGATGACAACAATGTTTATCGCCTATGTTTTTATAGGCGATTTAACAGTCGCATTGAGTATAGGTGGTGTTGAGTTCTTTGCGAAGATGGTCATTTATTATATCCATGAAAGAATATGGAATAGAATATGAGAGTAGCAATAACAGGAACATCAGGACTTGCAAAAGTAATTAAAGACACACTGGAGTCGACACCTTTTAGAGGACAGTCTATTGAAGTGTGTCCTATTCGTTGCGAGGACATTACGATGAACAAGGAGAACTGCTGGATATACGATGGTCATACACCGTGTGATGTTCTGATTAATCTTGCACATCAAGACCAAACAAAGATACTGGGTATTACACATCGTGCATGGGAATCTAATGATAAGAAATATGTAATCAACATTTCATCACGTGCAGCCCGTCCTAACATTTCTAAGGGATACGAGTATGCAGCTGAAAAAGCACAACTCAATCACCTTGCAGATAACCTACTATTCAATTCAAAGAAACGATATAAGATGACAACCATTAACTTAGGATTACTTGAACATGAGTTACCAAGTGTTAAACATCAGGACGTAGCCGGCCTGATACACAAACTTATCACTTCGTATCCTGATTATGAAGTGTCAGATATTACACTTCAAGCACATGCAAACTATACAGAAGTCCAAGAAGATAAAGAGACTTTACGAGATACAGAAAGAATGATAAAATCTCTGTATCCACAGAATGGAATGTAATAAATACTAATAGTCATTCAGGAGGATACTCTTATGTGGACTAAACCAACTTATGAAAAAATAAGACTTGGTTTTGAAATCACTATGTATTTCAAACAAGTATAAATATTAATATGAGTATTGAATATAACGACTTTGGATTCACTGCATTAGATGGTGATGAACTGGCATCTATCGACACTAAGATTGTCGAGAAGACAACAAGTGCAACTGAAGTCATAGAAAAACTTGACAACTTTATCAGACCACTCCTAGAAAATCTTGCAAAGGATTCTGATAAGGATTACATCTATTGGCCTAACAGGGTCGAAATCATTCAGAAGAAAATTCTAGAACTGAACGAAATTCAAAAAAATCTCTAAAACCCCTTTACAATGGGGCTCACTTTTTGATACTATATGTGTCATGGAGATTTATTATGAATAACGCAGAAGAGTATTACGTAAAACTTGGTCAACGATTGATTAAGGATTGCGAAGAAAACAAAATCTATGCTTCTAATTCAAAACAACCATTGGAGAAACAACGGCAATTGGATGAGAAGTGGAACGCAGCTGTGACTGCAGGGAATAAACTGGTGACCTACGGTACAACGTGGACACGGTTTAAATCTGTTGATGACCTGACACAACTTGAGAAAGAAGTAGTGTTAGAACAAATTAAAGTATAACGTCCTTGTAGCTCAACTGGATAGAGCATCGGCCTTCTAAGCCGAGGGTTGCAGGTTCGACTCCTGCCA
>WTHG01000024.1 GCA_011523245.1 Verrucomicrobiales bacterium
GCCTTACAGCTTGGAGGAGGTAAATGCGTTCCTCTCCGACGGCAGTTTGCTGCCCTCGGATCAGGCTTGGTACGAAGGCGCGCCGGAATGGATTCCCCTCAATGAGGTGCCCGGCGTGACGCTTGTGGCTCCATCTGTTTCATCGCCGATTTCCACGGAGGCAGCTGCATCGGGAGCCAGCGGCAAACGCAAGAAACTTCTGATTGGTGTTGCTGCCGGCGTGGTGGTTTTGGCGGGCGGCGCCTTTGCGGGGATGCATTTTTTGGTTGGGGAAAAGGAATCCGAAAAGCCGGTCGGCACATCGGCGAGCAATGAACAGGGTGTCGGCGGTTCAGCTGAAAATATCCCGGCTACGGGTGGGGCAATGACATTTTCCAAGGTGGAGGGGATTTTCCGAAAGTACCGTTGTATGGAGTGTCATAATTCTAAGGAGAGCAACAAGGTAGAGGCGGATTTGGACTTTTCATTTCCAACCACCACGCGGGCCTTTACCTCACCTAATCAGCTAGGAAATCCAGCTACGGCCCCGCTGGTGTTGGCCATTACCCCGGGCGCCGGCCGACCCATGCCGCCCAATGGGCCCATGATCTCCAAGGGGGAAGTGCAACAGATCATGGACTGGATTGCGGCCGGGGCTAAGTTTTAGGGTCGTTGGGCGCAAGCTTATTGGCGCATTTCGTCCAGACACTTTCGCAGTGGTTCCAAGTCCGGATCAGTGGAGGCGGCCGTCTTGACCGCGCCGGCGTCAATCTGCATGGCGGTATGCAATTCGCGCGCAGCTTCCTTGATACGATTGAGCTGCGTCAGGTAACAGGCGAGATTGTACGGGATGATCCATTGATCAGAAAATACGCGACGAACGGGGCTCAATTTGGAAAAAGCCTCTTCAGTGCGGTCGAGTTCATGGAGCGCAAACGATCGATGGATCCATCCGCCCGGACGTTCAGGGGCTTCTTGTACTAATAGCTCTGCGGTCTTCACGCAGGCATTCCAGTTTTTTTCACGAGCAAATAGCATCCAGCTCACCTCAAGCACATCGGGATGCTTCAGTCCTTGGGAGGAGACGTGAGCGAGTTCCGATCGAGCCTCTTTCGGCGAACCTAGCTCTAGCCAACCTTCAGCCGCCCGTAGATGATGCAGGTCCGATGGTTTTAGAGGTGAACGCATTGTAAAAAAACTTTTGTTTTGTAATGGATGCTTCTGGGCGTTTGGGTTAGTTTTTAATTATACCAGCGCCCAACTCAATATACTCCCAAACTCTTTGACATGCAAAATTCCAATGAACCCTCGTTTCGAGAAAATGTAGACCTCATGTTCGATCGGGCTGCCGCCACGCTGGATCTTCCCATGGGGCTGGCGGACCAGATTCGCACCTGCAACTCCTGCTATCAGGTGAAGTTCGGTGTGAAAATTCGAGGAGAATACAAGATCTTTTCCGGCTGGCGCGCGGTGCACAGTGAGCATCGGTTACCGGTGAAGGGCGGAATTCGGTATGCGGATTTTGCCAACCAGCAGGAGGTGGAGGCACTGGCGGCGTTGATGAGCTACAAGTGCGCGATTGTGGATGTGCCGTATGGCGGCTCCAAGGGCGCGTTGTGTTTGCGGCCAAAGGATTACACGGCAGAGGAATTGGAAAAGATCACGCGCCGGTTTACACAGGAACTAAACAAGCGCAGCCTGTTGAGTCCAGGGCTCAATGTGCCGGCGCCGGATATGGGTACAGGCGGGCGCGAGATGGCTTGGATGGCTGACGAGTATCGTCAGTTGAACCCCCAGGATATCAATAGCCTCGGTTGCGTGACCGGTAAGCCCGTGGAAGATGGCGGAATCCATGGGCGAACTGAAGCGACGGGACGCGGAGTGCAATTCGGTTTACGGGAATTCTTTCGGCACCGGGATGATGTGAAGCGAGCCGGTTTAGAAGGCGGTTTGGCCGGGAAGCGCATTGTGGTTCAGGGGTTGGGCAATGTGGGCTTCCATGCTTCCAAATTCCTGACCGAAGAAGATGGCGCCTTGGTTACGGCGATTATCGAGCGTGGTGGGGCGATTATCAATAATGCTGGCTTGGACATCGAAGCGGTGCACGCGCACCGAATGGAAACCGGTTCGGTGAAAGATTTTCCCGATGCGGAGTTTGTGGAAGACGGACCGTCCGTGTTGGAGAAGGAGTGCGACATTCTCTTGCCGGCGGCATTGGAAAGTCAGATTCATTTAGGAAATGCGGACCGAATCCAAACCAAAATCATTGCGGAGGCGGCTAATGGGCCGGTGACTTTTGGGGCCGATGAAATACTACGGAATAAGGGAGTGGTGATTATTCCAGACGCTTATCTTAATGCCGGAGGGGTGACGGTGTCGTATTTCGAGTGGATTAAGAATCTGTCGCACATTCGTTTCGGTCGGATGGAGCGGCGTTATGAAGAGGCGCAGAGCAATGGGCTGGTCGAAGCGATTGAGGAGGCCACGGGCAAGACGTTGTCCGATTCCGTGAAACAGAAATTAATCTCGGGGCCTGATGAATTGGATTTGGTTCGCTCAGGGCTGGATGACACCATGCGTGAGGCCTACAACAATATTCGCAACATCTATAACGCCCGTGAAGCCGTGGTGGATCTGCGAACAGCGGCGTTCGTGCTGGCAATCGAAAAGATTGCTGATAGCTACAAGAGTATGGAGCTTTAAGTTGGTGCCTATTCGAATCGCCAAAGATGATCGGCGGTGCGAATATAAAGGGCGCCGTGAGCCACGGCAGGCGAGGCAAGGGAACGTTCTCCCAAGCTTTTTTTGGAGAGGAGTTTGAACTCTTTGCCGGCTTCCAGCACATAAACCATGCCGGCTTCGTTGACTTGATAGAGTTTGCCGTTAGCCAAGATGGGCGAGGCAGAGCATCCGCCACCGAGGCGTTCGCTCCAGTGAACCTCCCCGCTCTTGGCATCCACGCAACTGGCGATGCCGCCGTCGGAAACCATAAACAATTCGTTGCCGGTTAGTATCATGCTCGGGGTGTGTGGGGCGCCCTTGGGGAGAATCCATTTCACGTGAGTCTCGGTCACGTCACCCTTGCCTCCGAGCTCGACAGCCATGGCCTTCGCGCGATCGAAGCCGGTGCTAAAAAACACCATGCCGTGCCCAATCACCGGGCGGGGCACCACCGAATAACCGTCGTAGGTGGCGCGCCAAATCTCTTTGCCATTTGCCGGATCATAGGCACCAATCATGTCGCTTCCAGGGAGGAGTACCTGTGTGCCGGTGTTGGTTTGGAGCGCCAGAGGCGTGGAAAATGAAAATTTTCGCTTGGCGTCGATGCTTCGATTGACCTTCCAAGCCTGCGAGCCGTCTTTGGTGTTTAAGGCGATGACGAAAGGATCACGGGCGCCGTCGCAGCTGAAGATAAGCTTGTTATCTACTAAAGCCGGAGTGCCGCCGTTGCCGTGCACGGGCGGGTATTTGATGGTGTCATTTTTCCACGCGACCTTGCCGTCGAGGCTCAAAGCCGCGGTGCCGAGGTGGCCGAAGTGTACATAAACCCGTTGGGCATCCACGATCGGGGTAGGGCTGGCTTGGCTGTTCTTGCGGTGCATGCGCGGGGCGGAGGCTATGGCAAAGATCGGAGTATTCCAGAGCAGCTTGCCATCATTAGCATTGAGGCAAAGGGCGTTGAGTGACAGGCCTTCACCCTGTTCGATGGCGCTTGTGAGAAAGATTTTGCCGTTCACAATCACTGGCGAACTCCACCCATTGCCGGGAACGGGGGCTTTCCATATTAAATGATCGCTAGTGGCGCTGATATCGACGGGCAGTTTGGCGTTAGCGTGGCCTTGAGCCCCAGGGCCACGAAATTGCGGCCAGTCGTTGGCGTGCAGGTGAATAGCCAGCAGGGCGGTCGCCAAGGCAAAAACAGTTTTCATGGGCGGAGTGTGGTCGGGCAATGAAGGGGCGTCAAGTCGGGTGCGGGCAAAAAAGATTGTTTTTGCGGACTGTTTTTTACACCCTTCGCAGCCTATGTCCGTCCTTGATATCAAGCCCGCCGAGCAATGTCGGTACGATATGATTGCGCTGGGGGAAATTATGCTGCGCCTCGATCCCGGCGACGGTCGGGTACGCACGGCGCGCCAGTTCGATGTATGGGAAGGCGGCGGCGAATACAATGTGGCGCGCGGCTTGCGCCGATGTTTTGGTCTCAAGACCAGTGTGGTCACAGCATTTGCAGACAATGAAGTGGGGCGTTTGGTAGAGGATTTCATCATGCAGGGTGGCGTGGATGTGGACTACATTCAATGGCGCGATTATGACGGCATCGGACGCACGGTGCGTAACGGACTAAACTTCACTGAACGCGGGTTTGGCATTCGTGGTGCGAAAGGCGTACCCGATCGAGGCAACACAGCCGCCAGCCAAATCAAGCAGGGCGACATCAATTGGGAAAAGATTTTTGGCGAAGACGGCGTGCGCTGGTTTCATACCGGCGGCATTTACGCAGCCTTAAGCGACAGCACACCCGAGGTGGTCATCGAGGCGGTGCAGGTGGCCAAGAAACATGGCACGATCGTTTCGTATGACCTCAATTATCGCCCCAGCCTTTGGGACAGTATTGGCGGGCAGGAAAAAGCGCAGGAGGTTAATCGCGAGATCGCCAAGTACGTGGATGTGATGATCGGAAATGAAGAGGATTTCACCGCATGCCTTGGCTTTGAGGTGGAGGGTGTGGATGAGAATATTTCCAACATTGAGATTGATGCCTTTAAAAACATGATCAACACCGCTGTGGCGGCATTCCCGAACTTCAAAGTCACTGCTACTACTTTGCGCGCGGTGAAAAGTGCCACGGTCAACGATTGGGGCGCGATCTGCTGGGCGGACGGCAATTTTTACGAGGCCACCAATCGAAAGGAAATGGAAATTTTCGATCGCGTAGGCGGCGGCGACAGTTTTGCCAGCGGCCTGATCTATGGATTCATTGCCACCGGAGATCCGGCCGGATCTCCGGTGGCAATGAATCCAT
>WTHG01000314.1 GCA_011523245.1 Verrucomicrobiales bacterium
CCCTTAAGCGGCTTGATCGTAACGGTCGGATCGATCAGGCCAGTGGGGCGCACGATTTGTTCGGCGATATGAGGCTGGGACCAGGTCATTTCCTGTTCGGCAGGCGTGGCACTGACGTAGATAGTTTGGTTTTGGTGTCCTTGGAATTCCTCGAAATTCAGCGGTCGATTATCTAAGGCGCTCGGGAGGCGGAAGCCGTGTTCCACCAGAACGGTCTTTCGCGAGCGATCGCCGGCGTACATGCCGCGGATTTGCGGAAGAGTCGCGTGGCATTCATCGACCACGAGCAGGAAATCTTCGGGGAAAAAATCCATCAGGGTGTTCGGCTTTGAGCCAGCTGGCCGGGCGCTGAGATGGCGGCTGTAGTTTTCGATTCCGCTGCAATAGCCAAGCTCCTCCATCATCTCGAGATCGTACTCGGTCCGCATCTTGATACGCTGTGCTTCCAGCAGTTTGCCTTCTTTTTCAAAATGCTGGATTTGTTCGCGTAGCTCCGTGCGGATTGTTTTCATGGCGGCTTTGATCTTATCCGCCTGCGTGACGAACTGTTTGCCAGGGAAAATGGTGGCTGAGCCGATCGTCTCGGTGGGGTTGCCGGTTAATGGATCAAATCGCTGTATGCGATCGATTTCATCCCCGAAGAATTCTACACGAATGGCATCTTCGGTTTGGGCCGGGCGAATGTCTACGGTGTCGCCTCGCACGCGAAATTGCCCTCGTTCAAAGGCGATATCGTTCCGAGTGTATTGGATGTCCACGAGTTTGGTTAGGAGTAACTCACGGCCGATTTCCATGCCTTGGACAAGTGGTACCATGAGCGCTTCGTAATCCTCGCGGTTTCCGATTCCGTATATACATGACACGCTGGCGATCACCACTACATCACGCCGACTTAACAATGAGCTCATAGTTGCTAGGCGCATGCGTTCTATATCTTCGTTTACCGAGGAATCCTTCTCGATAAACGTATCCGTGCGTGGAATGTAGGCCTCAGGTTGGTAGTAATCGAAATAGCTGATGAAATATTCGACCGCGTTATTGGGGAAGAACCCTTTGAATTCAGCGTATAGTTGGGCGGCGAGTGTTTTGTTATGAGAAATGACCAGAGTCGGGCGGTTGGTCTGAGCGATGACGTTGGCCATCGTATAAGTTTTGCCGCTGCCTGTGACGCCTAGCAAAACTTGGTGTGGGTGATTTTCTTTCAAGCCAGCCGACAATTGTGCGATCGCGCTCGGCTGATCGCCGGCAGGTGCATAAGGCTGGTGGAGTTTAAACACGCCGCAAGTTAGAGGCGAGGGTTTAGGATGTCAATTGAACCACGGAAAATGCCGTCTTTAAAACTCAGAGCTTTTGAGGTGAATTCAAATTGCCGCTCTGTCCACGTCGCATTAACCTGCCGCGTGCCTGTTCAGTCACTCTATTGCCATGTGCCGTTCTGCGCTTCCAAGTGCAGCTATTGCGCATTTTTTTCCCATGCCCCGGATGGGGAAACAGTGGATCGGTTTGTGGCGGCGTTGGTGCGCGAATTAACGATGTTGGCGGATGAGTTGGAGCCTCGGACAATTTTTTTTGGGGGCGGGACGCCATCGATTTTGAATCTGCGTCATTGGGAAACAATCCTGGAAGCGATGCGAAACTTGGGGCTGGATGGTGCCCATGAGTGGACCGTGGAGTGCAATCCCGCCACGGTGTCGGCGGATAAGGCGAAGTTGCTCCGTGAAGGCGGTGTGACGCGGATTTCTATGGGGGTGCAATCATTGGACGAAGCGTTGCTCGATCGCTTGGGCCGTGTGCACTCGCGAGCGATGGTGTTCAAGTCATACGACATTCTCCGGAATGCGGGCTTTGAACGGGTGAATTTGGATCTAATGTTCGCCATCCCATCGCAAACCATGCCAGTGTGGCAGGAAACCTTGCGCGAGACCATCGCCATGCAGCCGGAACATCTTTCCTGTTACGAGGTTATCTATGAACAGGACACGCCGTTGTACGAGCAACTTCAGGCCGGGGAATTCGATGTGCAGGAAGAACTGGCCTGCGATATGTTTGAGGAATTAGTGCGAGTGGCAGGCGAACAGGGGTTTCACCAATACGAAGTGGCCAATTTTGGCCGGCATCAAGGACAGGGAGCTTTTGACATACCAGATGAGGCCTGTCGGCATAACGTCAATTATTGGCGTGGCGGTGATTACCTCGGGGTGGGGCCGAGTGCCACGGGGTACGTTAACGGTATTCGGACGACCAATGTTCGCAACACCGAGGCATATTGTGCGGCACTGGAGAGCGGTGAACGGGCGATCGATGAAGTTGAGGAATTAGATCCTCTACAGCGGGCGGGTGAGATCGCCGCTTTCGGGTTGCGGATGAATGCAGGTTGGCCGTTTGAGGCGTTTGTACAGTCAACTGGGTTTGATCTACGGAATGAATGGGGAGAGACAATGAAATTACAGGTAACCCAAGGGCATGGGGTGCTGGACGAGAGTGGGTTTCGACTGACGTCAAAGGGACTTCGTTTCGCAGATGCGGTCGGCGCGGAGTTTCTGCGATAAAAAAACAGTTGGCCAGAGTCCGTTTTTGCTGCGAAAACACCGCCCCATGAATTCCGCCGCCACACCCGTCGAGGTTGCTGATGAAATCAACGCCCAGATTCTCGCCATCAGCGAAGATCAACTGCAGGGCTTTCAGCGTGATCCCTTCGGAGTGGTGGCCGAGCGCACAGGGCTGGATCATGCCGTTGTGCTGGAACGTGTGCGGGCAATGCTGGAAGCTGGCGTGATTCGACGCGTGCGCCAGACCTTGCTGGCAACCAATTTGGCCAAAGGCGCACTGGTTGCTTGGGAGGTGGATCAGGACAAGCTCGATGCGGCGTTCGATTACATGTTTCAGGAGGATCCGTTCTCCGGTCACGTGGTGACACGGAGCACGGACGTGGCCTCGCCGGGTTCGACCTACAAACTCTGGACCACGCTAAAAGTACCGCAGGGTTACTCGCTGGAGAAACATTGTGAAGTGCTCAAGGAAAAGGTGGGTGCAAAAGCGTTTCGGTTGATGCCGGCCAAGAAACTGTTTGCCCTGGGTGTGGGGCATGTGCGGCGAAAAGATATGGAGCCCGGGGCGCGTTCAGAAGAGCTAGGCTCGGTTACGGATGTCGCGGTGGTAGATTTGACTGATCACGAATGGCGCATCATGGAAGCAGTGAAACGGGAGTTTGAGCCGGCTGAGTTGGTAGAGGATTTGTGGGAGGCGCGGGCGGAAGAGGCGGGCGTGACTTTGGAGGAATTTTTCCGAGTGGCGGAGGATTTGAATGCCCGCCGTGTGGTGGGGCGTTTTTCCACATTTCTCGAACACGTGAAGCGTTTGAAGACCGGCGAACAGGTGACCCGCTACAATGCGCTTTTTCACTGGGCCGTACCGGCTGGGCGCGAGATCGAAGCCGGCCGCGAGGTGGGACGACATTACATCATGACCCATGGTTATTGGCGCGAGGGTGGTCCGGAGTTTCGCGATGTCAATATCATGGGTGTGGCGCACGGCACGGATAAAGAGAAAGTGCTAGCTCATAAGGCCGCGATTGATGAGCATTTGGCCGAGGCTGGTATCGATGTGGGCTACACAAATGTCTTCTGGGGCGGGCGCAGTGAGATCAAGCCCTCGGAGATTTCGCCCTTTGCCTACCAGCGTTGGTGCGAGGGGCACGGAATTGCACCGGATTCGATGAGGGCTTAAGGGCCTTTTTTCAACAGTTTTTTGCGAATTGCACGTTGACAGCGGCAAGGCTCCTGCCTATTTTCCGCGCTCCCGGTTTTCCGGCGAACTTCGAAAGAGATCTTATGGCTAAAGCAAAAAAGTACGTTTACCACTTCAGTAAATCCAAGACAGATGGCAACGGAACCATGAAAGCGTTGTTAGGCGGTAAGGGCGCCAATCTTGCCGAAATGAGCAGCATTGGAGTTCCCGTTCCTGCTGGTTTCACGATCACCACTGAAGTTTGCACTTATTATTACGACAACGGTAAGAAATACCCCAAGACTCTCGATGCCGAGATTGAGGCAAATATTACCAAGGTCGAAAAGGCCATGGGCAAAAAATTTGGTGATCTCGAGAATCCCCTTCTGCTTTCTGTGCGCTCCGGTGCCCGTGAGTCGATGCCCGGCATGATGGATACTATTCTCAATCTCGGGATTAACGACGAGGTTGTTGAAGCGCTTGCCAAGAAGACCGGCAATGCAAAGTTTGCGTGGGACTCCTACCGTCGTTTCCTGCAGATGTACGGAAGCGTTGTGATGGAAGTAGAAGCCGAAGCTGGCGAACACCACGATCCTTACGAAGTAATTCTGGATAAAGCTAAGGCCAAGGCCAAGGTGGAAGACGATTCCGGCCTCAAGGAAAAAGATCTCCGCGAAGTGGTCGCTGCCTTCAAAGCATTGATCAAAAAACGTTCTGGCCAAAGCTTCCCTGAAGATCCGCGCGAGCAGCTCAAGGGAGCCGTGACGGCCGTCTTCAATTCATGGCAAAACGACCGCGCGATTGTTTATCGTCAGAAGTACGGAATTTCCGCCGCTTGGGGAACTGCTGTAAACGTCCAGGCCATGGTCTTTGGTAACACCGGAAAGAGTTCCGGAACTGGCGTTGCTTTCACGCGTGACCCAGCCACTGGCGAAAATGTGTTTTACGGTGAGTATCTCATTGATGCACAGGGCGAAGACGTTGTTGCTGGTGTTCGCACTCCAAAGCCGATCGCCAAGATGGCCAAAGACCTTCCCAAGTCTTACAAAGAACTACTCACGACCCGTAAGAAACTTGAAAAGCATTTCCGTGATGTGCAGGACGTAGAGTTTACGATCGAGGAAGGCAAACTGTGGATGCTGCAGACCCGTAACGGAAAGCGCACCGGTTTTGCGGCCGTTAATATCGCTCTTGATATGGTCAAGGAGCGCCTCATTAAGAAGGAAGAGGCTATCCTCCGAATTCCTGCTGATGATCTTGGGCATTTGCTCGCC
>WTHG01000082.1:0-1382 GCA_011523245.1 Verrucomicrobiales bacterium
GCATACTATGCTCAATGGCAGTGCCGGCAAAGGCCGCCCCTAACAGCATCAAGCCACGAGCCTCTACGTCGTTTGGATTAGTCAGAACCGTTGGCAAACTCTGGCTTAACAATCCGAATGCCACCCGCGAATATTGCTGGGATGTCTCGTTGCGTTTTCGTGTGACAGCAGATTCCACTGCGTGTGCCACCGCATCAATACCTGTACAAGCGGTAACACGCGACGGCTGAGATAGAGTGAGCTCCGGATCCAAAATAGCCACTTTAGCCATCGCTTTAGGATCGCCACAGGCCATCTTGGCGTGGGTCACTGCATCAGAAATCAACGCGAAGCTTTGGCATTCGCTGCCCGTACCGGCAGTAGTGGGGATCGCGATGAGAGGAAGCATTGGTTTGGAGGCTTTACCAACGCCCCAGTAGTCCTTCATCTGACCGCCGTTGGTAAGCAGGAAATTACAGCCCTTGGCAGTGTCCATTGAACTGCCGCCGCCTAAGCCAACTATGAAATCGACACCTTCTTGCCGGGCCAATTCAGCGCACTCCATTACACATTCGGTAGTGGGATTTTCTTTGGCCTGATCATAAATCACCACCGATAAGTTTGCCTCATTGAGACTAGTTAGCGCACGGTCCACATGCCCCACCGCTCGGATGCCCGGATCTGTCACCAGCAACACTTTGCCGGCTCCGTGCTCGGCTGCTAGTTCTCCAAGTCTGTTCAGTGAGCCGGTACCGAAAACCAACCGCAAATGCAATTGGGCATCGAAGCTCGACCGGTCAGCGAGTTCGGCAGGGTGACTCATGGTTGGATCGGACGCCGAAAATTTCGGTGGTGTTCAATTAGGCCGCTAAACCAATGGAGCGACGCTTGTAGAGAAATTCAAACATGTTTCCTTCGTGCGGCTGATCCCATGAAATCTTCATGGTGGAAATGGGCCCAAGATTCAAGCGCTCGATCAATGGGGAAGCCAACAATTCAGCGTGGAATTTCTCATCCTTGGTGATGGCGGTGACCACTAAAGATTCGCCCATTTGATTGAGCATATCCGTCTGCGGCACTTCCACCACGCTGGCGTAAGGGCAAAGGAACTCGCGATTGGCCAAGGGGTGCTCGAAGGAGTCGCAGTACACGATGGTGGGTCGCAAATAGGTACCGCCATCGGTCACCACTTTGCGATCGCCTTCGCGATACTTGGCGGTCATCTCCTCGCAGCCGGCCTCCTCGAGATCAGCCTCGATCGCGCCATCAATCCATTCGCCCATTTTGGGATTGGCAAAGCCGGAGAGCTTGGCTTCGGGATCATCCACGGTGGTGGGCTTCACTGGGCCGAGCTTCTGGCCCAGCGCATCGGCAATCTCACGGCCGTACTTGGGCACGACCAC
>WTHG01000082.1:1482-4989 GCA_011523245.1 Verrucomicrobiales bacterium
GCGTAATGGATTTTGTCCATATTCCGCTTAACCATCACGTGCGGTAGGCCGCTGGTGGAGGACAAGGTCTCGATGTATTGCGTCGGAGACTGGGTTTCTCCATCGACCCCGATTTGCACTTCGCCATTGAGAAATATCTCACCGGCCTTCGCGCCGATGGCAATAAGCTCAGCAGTGGAGAATTTACGCAGGGCCGCACGGGCTTCATCAATACGATCAAGATCGCGCCGAATCACGCCGGCATTGACTTGGCTCACGGTAGCCTTCACCGCGCCATCACGGTAATCGTTAACCTCAATCTGGTTGAGGCTCACGTAAGGATCGCCGAGACGCAAGCAGGGGATATGAGGTGTAGCCATTTTAGTAAACTCCCTCCACGATTTTCTTTTCCATGGCTCCAAACGGCCGTACCTCGGCAACGCCGTCCCACGGATCGTTATCCCACGGGGCGCGCCGGATGGCTTCGTCGCGTTCCAAGAACCGCGGCATGAAGAATTCTTTGGTCAAGGTGGTCAACTCCACTCGACCCCAGTCATCGTAATCCACCAGATTTTCGGTCTGTTTTGGATCAACAACACGAAGGACCGCACGCGGTTGCGGTGCGTGATAAGTAATGGAGTAATCATTATCCGCTCCAAACGGCCTATGTCGTGCCAGTCCCATCAGCGTGTTACCATAAGTGGGTACAAAGCCGATTTGGTTTTCGCAAATTTCCTCCACGAGAAAGCGTGTGTATTGCTTATCCATCGTCGTACCACCGCAAAACACACCCTTGATACCGGCCTTAATCAGATCCTTTCTTTCAGCCATTGCTTCCAATAACTTAGGCGTGGTGAACAAGGCACTCACGCTACGGTGTTTTAAGATTGTTGTGGCCTGATCGATCACATGATCCATGTAGGCACGCGCCTGATCATATTGCTTGGAGGCAATGAGGCGCTTCACCCAGCGCGGATCGAGGTCCACAAAATAGCAGGAGCAACCCCGCACATTAGCCAGATGCTCAATCGCCAGTCGAAGACGGCGCGGGCCGGTGGGGCCCACCATCATCCAGTAATGATCACGCGGGAAATGCTCGTCACTCAGCGTCTCGGAAAAGGCACTGTAATCGATCTTGTAATCCTCCCAGCCAATACGCTGCTTAGGCATCCCAGTGGTACCGCCCGTTTCAAAGATACTGAAGGGCTTGCCGTCATAAGCCTTTGGCCGCCAGATTTCGTTGGGTAGATCGCGCAGCCATTCATCTTGGAAATGCGGGAACTTCGCCACGATATCATCAAAACACGTGATATCCGTCGCTGGATTCCAGCCAGTTTTTTTGGCCCAATCGAGCCAAAACGGGCTGCCGGTCTCGGGCGTGAAATGCCACTTCACAATTTCAACGGCATGCGCATCCAACTGTGCCTTTGCCTCCTGCACTTTTTGATTCAAGTCTGACATAATTATTCCTATCTCGGCGAGCCTGAACCTCGCCTATGGTTTCTTACCCGTCAAACGGCGTGCCACCTTAGCGCGCTTTATTCGGGAAAAATTTGTTAATCTGCCGTTCCTCTGGCGCCCGGCTAACCAGCGAACCGATAATCAGGGCCAGTGCGGAGGCGATCGTCAACGGTGCCATTGGCAGCATGCCAAGCACTCTGAAGCCCTTGTTCGCGCCATAACCTGATTCCTGAAACCACAAAATCCAAAGCACCGCAGTCACCGCAATGCAGGCATAGGCGCCCACTGCGGTGGCCCGTTTCCAGTACAACGCGGCAAACACAATAGGGAACAGGGCGGTAAATCCGCTAAAGCACCACATGCCGAGATTGAACACGCTGGCCGTTTTCATCAGCGCCAAGGACAGCAGGTACGCCACGACCACCACCCCAACCACAAAGTAACGAGCAATTTTTACAATCTCACCATCACTGAAATAGTCCTTCCCTTTCCACGGCAGAATAATGTCGTTGGTGAACATGGTGCCGAGACAGGCAAACTGGGAATCCAAGCTACTCATGATCGCCGCCAACACACCGATCATGAGAAGACCCAACAACCATGGGTTCTCCACCAACTGCCCCACCATCGATCCAAGCACCATTGTAGTGTCGACTTTTCCGTTGGCGTTCAAAGGCAAAGTCAATTCCCCGATCGCATATAATCCCGCCGCCCAGGTGCCGATGATCACGCACGGCAGCCACACCACGGCGATACAGATTGGGTGCGCCACGATGGCCAACCGGAAAGTTTTCGCAGACTTGGCCGTCAGCCAGTGCTGAAATACATGAGGGAACATGCCGATGCTCAATGGAATAAACAGGTAAGTGATCCATAACAGGCGCGACATGGAGGGTTTCAGTTGCGGCTCTTTCACCTCTTCCGGTTTCTCCATCACCGTGGCGGCGGTCTCCGCGCCCATGTCGTTCACCAAGGCTTCCCACGTATCCTTCTCCGTAAGGTATTCTTCATACTTGGCCTGGGCCGCTTCATGGTTCTCTCGGGCTACCGGATGAACACCGCGCACCAGTCGCTCAGGCTTCACCTGTTCCACCAGTTCAGTTGAGCGTTTCACATTTTCCAGAAATGTACCTGAGCCCGCTTCAGTTGTGGCGGCTACGGCCTTGGCGATCATGGCAAAGGCCACGACCCCGGTGAGCATGAAGACCAGAGTTTGAAAGGTATTCGCCCAAGCCGCGCTGCGGACGCCTCCCAGAAAAACGTAGGTGAGTACCACGCTGCAGATCACCAAACCTGTTTTCCACGGCGTAATATCCGCGGTCCCCTCCATGAATTTTCCAGCGCTGATAATCCCGATCAGCAGATAGGGAATGATGAACAAAACCAGCAGGACAAAGAGCACCGTGCCAAGAGTGTGCGATTGGAAACGTTCGCGAAAGAACTGGACCTGCGTCACGTACCCGAGCCGTTTTCCGATGGCCCACAGGCGAGTGCCGATGATGAAAAATACCGAGGAATGAATAATCCCGCTCCACACCGCCACGGCGCCGAAGGTGGCCACGCCGGTCATGAAAGCTTTGCCGGTGGACCCGACCAGCGCGAAACCTGTCATGGTGGTGCCGAACACGCTCATCAACAGCATGAAAGGCCCGATGGATCGGCTGGCGACAAAGTAGTCCTTGCTAGTGCCACGGAACAGCTTGCTGCTGAAGATGCCCAAGCCAAGCAGGGCGACGAGATATGCGCCCACCATCCAAAGCGGCAGACTGGATTCGGAGGCGGCAGCTAGGAGATTCATTCACCTGCCTTCGGTTGAGATTGTGAGTTGCCCCCGCCATTGCCTCCGCGACCTCGGCCTCCGCGCCGGCGGCGCCGGCGCGGTCGGTCTGAGGAATCGTCGCGCTCCTTGGGTTGTGGATGTGAGGAGTCGTCTTGGCCCGACTTTCGATCAGCCGATCGTTCAGTTGAGCGGCCGGAGTTCTTTTCGCCGTCTCCGCGCGAACGATTGCGTCCCCCACGGTTGCGGTCGCCTCGGCCACGGCCCCGACCGCGATCACGACCACCGCG
>WTHG01000265.1 GCA_011523245.1 Verrucomicrobiales bacterium
TGGAAGCAGGTCGTCGACCAGTCGAACAACAAGGACATCAAACAGATCACGCCCCATAAGGTCGACGCGAAGGGAGCGAAGTTTTTCAAGATCACCTTTCTCAGTGCCAGCACCGGCGTGTGGGGCAGCTTGTGGGAATTTGAAGCGCACACTGGCGCCCTGCCCGAGCTGCCGCGCAAGGTGATGAAGGCTGCCGAGAACGGCAGCAACCAAGCCGCCACCGGCATCGCGGGCGTGAAGGCACCGGAGGGGTTTGAGGTGAAATTGTTCGCCGCACCCCCGGAGGTGAATTATCCCGTCTGCCTCACGGCCGCCGCCACGGGCGAGGTGTTCGTGGGCATCGATGAGCAGGGCAGTCTTGGCAAAGAGAAAGGCCGCGGGCGTGTAGTCCGCTGCATCGATACCGACGGTGACGGCAAGGCCGATGAGATAAAAACCTTCGCCAAGATGGATCACCCGCGCGGGCTCATTTATGACAACGGCAAGCTATGGGTGCTGCACCCGCCTTTCCTCACTTTGTATGAGGACACCAACGGCGACGGCGTGGCGGATAAGGAGAAGCGGCTGATTGAAGGCATCAGCACCGATTACGTTTCCAAGCGCGGCGCTGACCACACCACCAACGGTATCCGCATGGGCATTGATGGCTGGATCTACATTGCCGTGGGTGACTTCGGCTTCACCAAGGCCGTGGGGGCTGATGGCCGCGTTCTCAGCCGGCGCGGCGGCGGTATCGTGCGCGTGCGGCCGGACGGTACGGACATGGAAATCTACTGCTGGGGCCTGCGCAATATTTTAGACGCCTGTGTCGATCCCTATCTGAACATTTTCACACGCGATAATACAAACGATGGCGGTGGCTGGAACGTACGCTTCAGTCACATCATGCAAACCGCCGAGTATGGTTACCCTTCGTGGTACAAGAATTTTCATGGCGAGATTTTCCCAACGCTCAAGGACTACGGCGGCGGCTCTGGCTGTGGCGGTATGTTTTATCATGACACCCGTTGGCCCAAGCCCTTTAACCACGGTGCCTATACCTGCGACTGGGGACGCAGCGCGGTGTTCCTCCATAACCCTCCCGCCAACGGGCCGACCTTTGATGCGCATCAGGAAACCTTCCTGACCATCCCGCGCCCGACCGATATCGACGTGGACGCCAGCGGCCGCATGTACGTGGCCAGTTGGAACGGTGGCAAATTTTCGTACAGCGGCCCCAATGTCGGCTTCGTCGTGCAGATGGTGCCGGAGGGCTTCAAGCCTGAGTCGTTCCCCGATGTTACCAAGATCGATGACACCGCCCTCTTCGACCTGCTCATTGGCCCGAGCCAGCAGCAAAACCTACACGCCCAATTCGAGCTGCTACGCCGCGGTCCCAGCACCGCTCGTACCGCCAAGCTGAATGCCCTCGCCGCGGACAAGGCCGTGCCGCTCGCCGGCCGCGTGGCCGCCATCTTCACCCTCAAGCAACTCAACGGTGTGAAGGCACAGGCCGATTTGCTCAAGCTCGCTGACAATGCCGACGTGGCTGAGTTCGCCCTACGTGCACTCACCGATCGGACCGGCGAATTAAAGGGCCTAAAAAAAGACATTTTCGTTAATGCTCTCGACAGCAAAAACGCCCGCGTTCAGGCACAAGCACTCATTAGCCTTGGCCGTTTGGGCGATGCCTCCGCAGCGGCCGCGATGTTGCCGCACGCCGGTACGCCCAAACTCGAGAAGGTGCCCGCCCAAAATGAACCCAACCCCGCCGCTGTCATCCCGCACATCGCCACGCGAGCTTTGGTGTCGCTCAAGCCGGTGGACACTTTGCTCGGTGCGCTGGACGGCACACACGGAGCCGCCGCACTCAGCGTATTAAAATACATTCACGACGACAAAGTCGTTGCCGCTCTCAGTGCCCGCGCAGCCGTGAAACCCAACCCAGCCACGCTGGCTACGCTCGTGCGCCTGTACCATCGCGAAGGCGGCTACTCCGAAGGCTGGTGGGGCACACGCCCAGACACTACCGGCCCCTATTTTGCCCGCGAGAAATGGAGCGGCAGCGACGCTATCGAGGCCGGCCTCAAGACGGCACTCGCCAATGCCCCCAAGGCCACCGTTGAGGGCGTCAAGGCACAGCTCGCCAGTCACAAGATTTCACTGAAGGATTTGCCTGTCGGCACCAGCCCCGCCAGCACCGATGGCGCCAATGCGCCCTTCAAGATTGCCGCGCCCAAGGGCGACCCCAAAAACTGGGTGGCGACCCTCGGCGAAAAGAAATCCATCGAACGCGCCCTCAAGGCCAAGGGCGATGTGGCACGCGGCAAAAAGTTTTTTACCACCCAAGCCTGCATCGCCTGCCATACTACGGCCGATGGCCAGTCGCCCAAGGGCCCGCACCTGGTCGACATCGGCAAGCGCTACCAACCCACCGAACTGCTGCAGTCCATCCTCAATCCCAACGCCGTCGTCGCGCAGGGCTTTGACACCTACGCCTTTACTACCAAGGACAAGAAAACACATGTCGGCTTTGTGACCCTTGAGAGCAACGACACCATCAGCATCCGCACAGCCGTCGGTGTGGCCGTGGAAATTCCGTCGAAGCAAATCGTCAAACGCGAAAAAATCGCCTACTCCTCCATGCCCCCCGGTCTCGCCGCCGGCCTCACCCCCGAACAATTGGCTGACTTGCTGGCCTATTTGCAGTCGCTGAAGTCGAATTGATCAGGCCAGCACTGGAAGTTTCTTAAATCCACCACCGACGGCGGTCTCACTCCTTCGGTAACGGTACTTGGCTGGTGCCGCGGAGGTAGGCCACGAGGTCCCGCAATTCACGTTCCTTGAAGGCCAGTACGAGGCCTTCGGGCATCATGGAAAAATTTTGCGGCTCAATCGCTGCCACGTCCGACTTGGCCACTGTCACCGAACCGGTCACCGTCGCTAGCGTCACAGACTGCCCTTCGCTCTGGCGGATCACGCCTACCAACACGCGCTTGTCATTCAGACGCACGATAGTCGTCCGGTAATCGTTCGGTATATCCGCATTCGGATCGAGAATGTTCTGAAGCAGGTAATCGAGGTTATTGCGGTTGGAACCGGTAATGTCGGGGCCGATCTCGCCGCCTTGGCCATAAAGCTTGTGGCATTGGGCACAGGTACGTTGATACAAAGCGCGGCCGTTCGAAAGATTATCCGGCACACTGATACGCGTCGAGAGCAGCTTCTTGTATTTCTCAATCTCCTTGAGCTTTGCCTCCGGTGTCGACCGGCTTACTCCCCAAACCTTGTCGAGCTGCGCGTTGATCTCCTTTTGCCCGAGCGCGCGCAATTGCCGCACGGTATCGGCCGGCAATTCATTGGCCTTCACCGTACCGGTCGCTACGGCCGCCATTAGCGCCTTGGCGTAGTTCACGCGCGAGGCCAGCGTGGTCAAGGCATCGCGCCGGCCGGCAGTGTCCAGCGTGGTATAAATCTTCAGAATGGCGCCGGGCGTAGCGGCATCCTCCACCGCGCCCAAGCCGCGCAATGCATCGCGCCGCATGACTGGTTCGGCGAGCAATTTCCGCAGCACCACGGGCAACTGTGTATCCCGCGCATCGATCAAAGACGCCAGCGCTTTGCGACGATCGGCGGGCTTGGCCTTTGTGTCCTGTAACACCCGACGCAAGGACGCCAGCGCGTCTTTGCTGCCAAAAATCAGCGATAACTGCTGCGCCAATTGCCGCACCTCAGCCTTCGGGCTCTTGGCCAGCTTCGGTGCCACCTCCGCCCAACCCTTGGGCGGTTTCACATTGCGCTGTCCCTTGAGGGCTTCGGCGATGCCTTTCAGGATGTCCAATTGAAAAGCCGGATCATCTACATCTTTCAACACCCCCACCAACGCCCCCAACGCCTCCGCATCCTGTGCGCGGGTTGGTGCGGGTAGCCAAAGCAGTCCGGCCAACAGTAAAATGATCAGTCGTTTCATCGGGGGGGGGATTATTCCGATTCGGACGTCTCCCGTCCAGTCGCCATGCGGCGGGTGATGAATTGGCGGACTTTGGGCAGCTTACAAGCGGCGAGGAGTTCCACGCCGATCTTGGGATCCGCCGCCACAACCGGTTCGGTGGCGTACCAGTACATGAGCGGCAGATTTGGGTCATCCACATCCTCGTCATGCGCAAGCAACGCCTTGAGCAACGGCGCGCGCAGATTCACCGGCACGCGCTGGGCGGCGCTGGCAAGGTACAGGCGCACCAGCGGCGATTTGTCGTTCTCCGCCATTTCAGTAAGCAACGCCACACCGTCCTTGGCCATGCGGAAATTGTTCATGAGCAACTGGATCGCCCAGGCACGCACGTGCTCGTTGCGGTCCTTGAATAACTCCATCAGATCATCCGCTTCCACGCCGTCGATCGCGTACAAGGACCACAATGCTCGCAGCCGCTTGGGCACGCTTTTGTGTTCGGCGAGTTGTTTCTTCAACATTACATCCGTATCGGTGAAGCGACCCTCACGGAATGACCGCCAAGCGGCGTGGTTTTCCTCCGGGTCAGGTGAGGCGGGGCTCCAGATTTTGTGGGTGTAATCCAGCCGCTCATGCAGCACGCGGCGGGCATGACGCACGAACCAGTCGTTGTTGTGCAACTGCAGCGCCGCGAGCTCGGCAGTCTTGAGCTTACTGATGTCTCCGTGCCAAGGCTCGGGTTTGCCATAGGTGATCTTATAGATGCGCCCCGTATGCTTGCGCGTGTTACGCGTGTGATGACATTCGCCGGTGTCCGAAAAATCACTGACGTACACGCCACCGTCAGGTCCGTATGCCAGACTCACGCCCACGAACCACGGATCGGCCGCGCGCAGGACATCCGGCGCGTGCGTGGCGGTGTACCCGCTGCCTTTGCGCGCGAGCACATCCATGTTCACGCGCCGACCAGGGATATTGTTCATGAACACCTGCCCGCGATATTTCGCCGACGTGAAACAAAATCTAAACGCACCATACTC
>WTHG01000518.1 GCA_011523245.1 Verrucomicrobiales bacterium
AATTGTACAACCTCAAAACGGATCCGGGCGAAACGACCAATCTGTACCTCAAGGAAACCGAACGCGCCCTCACCCTCAAGGCCAAGCTCGAGGAATTCAAACGCACTGGCCGTAGTGCGCCGCGGAATTAGCGGTTGCGCTCGATGGTGCGTGTGTCATAATCCAAAAAACCCGCCGGACCGAAAGTCCGACGGGCTACCCAACCTGTAATGCCCCCCATGCTCCTCCATCGGGGGGCTTACTTTTTTATAGACGCAATTGCGGAGGAGAGGTTTCAGTTTTTTCCGGTTTCGCCTGTTTTCTGGGCAGCATTCGGCGCTTGGGGAGGATCAGGCGTGGTCACTTCGTTGGTGCGCCCGAGCAACCTCATTGCCTCATTGCGGGCGTTGGATAGCGCTTCGGGTGATAAATTTTCCGGGGGCGTGCGCAAGGCCTGTCGCGCATCCCGATGGCCATTGGCGGAGGCGATGTGAAACCACACGTAAGCCTGATGCCAATCGGGTGGTTGATTGGTGAAATAATTTACGCCGCGCAAAAACTGTTCATGCGCGAGCACTTCGAGATTTTTCCAGGTTTGGAGCTGACCTTTGAAATTCCAGTCCAGCCGAACCACCATGTGGCCATCGTGAAACCGGTATTCGGTGCGTGGCACGCCGTTGGTGTACCAGGAACGTTGCAGCAGGCGAAGGCCGTTGGTGTATACGGCTTCGTGGCTGGGCGCGCCATTGACGTGTTGTCGAGCTAAGGTGCCGGTGAAGGGTTCGGTGGCGTCCGGTTTGAAAAACAGGCCATCACGTTCTTCCAAGACCAGATTCGCCGGGCGCGTGGGCTCGGTGGAAATCGGTTCCGAACTACACGCCACCAGACCGCCGGCGAGGGCGGCCAATAAAAAACACCTCCCCATGCGGAAAGGTGTAGTGAAAATTCAATCGTTTGCCGAGCCGCAAATGGCGGCTCACCGCGGCGAAGCGGGATTGATAAACCCAATCATCGGCGGCGAGGCCGGGCGCGGGCGCGCATATAGCATCGGGTTGCCCGCCGGATCCACGGGCGTGATCGTGACGTTAAACCGGCTCAACGATTGGTGGTGCCAATCGGAGCGATTGCGAAACAGGCCGCCGATAAACGGGGCGCGGCTGAAGTAAGGCACATTTTGTCGGCTGAACGTGCGCAGCGAATGGGTATGGCTGCCAATCTGCATCGGCACGCCCGGGTAGGCCTGAAACTGAGTGTTCAACGCGCTGAACGAGGCGGGGTCGTTTTGCCAGCGGCCGGCAAAATTTACATCCACCAGACCATTGGCCTGCACAAAAGGCAGCACGGTAAACTGCACCGATTGTTGCGCTCTCAAGCCCGGAGCGAGCAGCCACAGGGTCAGCAGACTGATGGACCAACGATTCATTTCCAACAATATGCGTTGAGCCACCCGTTTTCGCAAGCTTGCGCGGGCGGGAAATTGGCTCTAGCGTTTCGGTATGAAATCCTTGGTCTGGCTGGTTTTCAGCCTTCTGTTTGTGCCCGCCATTTTCGCTCAACCCAAAGGTTATTTGTACGATGAGGCCAAGGTGCCCCGCTACACTTTGCCGGACCTGCTCACCACCCTAAACGGCGCCACCGTGCAGACGATGAAGGATTGGGAAATCCGCCGACGCTCGGAGGTGTTGGCCTTGTTTGAGGAACACATGTACGGCCGCTCGCCTGGTCGGCCGACCAAGCTGAGTTTTCACGTGCTGGAAGAAGCCGAGCGGGTGCTCGGTGGATTGGCTGATCGCCGGCAGGTGGAGGTACGGTTTGCCGGCAAGGCGGATGGCCCGCGCATGACGGTTCTGATCTATCGCCCAGCCAAGGCTCGTAAGGCCGTGCCTGCATTCCTCACGCTCAACTTCCGGGGCAATCATACCATCCATGCCGATCCGGCCATTCGCCTACCGCACTCCTGGGTGCGCGGGCGTGCCCAAGGTGAGACGGTCAATAATCGTGCCACGGAGAAAGGTCGTGGAGTCGCCGCCAACCGTTGGGCGGTCGAAACTATTCTCAAACGCGGCTACGCGCTGGCGACCATTTATTATGGTGATATTGATCCGGATTTTGATGACGACTGGCAGAACGGAGTGCATGCCCTTTATCCCAAACCCAAGCCGAATGAATGGGGTAGCGTGGCGACCTGGGCTTGGGGCTTGAGCCGGGCACTGGATTATTTGGAAACCGATCAAACGATTGATGCCCGGCGTGTGGCCGTAATGGGCCATTCGCGACTTGGCAAAACCTCCCTCTGGGCCGGGGCTAGCGACCCCCGGTTTGCGATGGTGATCTCTAATAACTCAGGCTGTGGCGGAGCGGCCTTGTCCCGGCGCACTTTTGGCGAAACGGTCAAGCGCATCAACACCAGCTTTCCGCACTGGTTCAATGACAACTTTCAGAAGTACAACGGCAACGAAAATGCCTGTCCGGTGGATCAACATATGTTGATCGCGTTGGCCGCGCCGCGGCCGGTGTACATTGCCAGCGCCGTGGAGGATCGCTGGGCCGATCCGCATGGCGAATTCCTAGCCGGCCTGCACGCCAATCCGGTTTATCAATTGTACAAACTACCCGGAATGCCTGCGACCAAGCAGCCAGCCGTGGATCAGCCGGTGATGGGCACGATCGGCTATCACGTCCGCACGGGGAAACATGATGTGACCGATTTTGATTGGGAACAGTACTTAAAATTCGCCGATAAACACCTGAAGGCGAAAAAGTAATGGTTTTCGGACAAATAATTCACATGGTGACGCTTTCCCTTCGATTGCCAGACGTAACCAAAACGTATAAAATGCGTCACCTCAGATGAGAATGCCTAAAATCATTTTTACCATCACCACGCTCCTGGCGCTCTGCCAGCCCCTGCATGCGGTTGTACCCGCCTGGGAAAAGGAAGCCCCGGAAACCGTTGCTGACCTGTTGGCTATTCAGAAACAGGTCCAGAAAGTGTTGCCCAAATGCATGGCTGCGACGGTGACTCTCCAAATGGGCGGCTCTTCGGGCAGCGGTGTGGTCGTCAACAAAGAGGGTTTGGTGCTGACTGCCGGCCACGTTTCCGGAAAACCCGGCCGGGCCGTGAAAGTAATTCTCGCCGATGGCCGCGAGCTAAAAGGCAAGGCGCTTGGAATGAACGGTAAGACCGATTCCGGCTTAGTGCAAATTACCGATCCGCCCAAAGATTTGCCGGTGATCGAGTACGACAAAAGTAAAGAGGAACTGCCCGGGATTGGCCAATGGTGTATCGCTGTAGGCAACCCAGGCGGCTTGGATAAAGACCGCGGAGCAGTCGTGCGCGTAGGCCGGATCATCAGTGCCACCAAAGACACTTTGCGTACTGATTGCATGTTGCTGGGCGGCGATTCAGGAGGGCCGTTGTTTGATTTCAACGGCGTGGTGATCGGCATTCACAGCCGCATCTCCAGTCGACCGGATCAAAACATGCACGTGGCTATGCCTGCTTTTCAGGCAGACTGGGATACCCTTATCAACAGCAAGGTGATCGGAGGCCGAATCGGCGGCAATCCACAGCCGGACCGAGCCTTCCTGGGCGTGTTCACCGAGGATAATGAGAAGGGTGCGCTGGTATTGGAGGTACGCGAAGGTTCACCCGCCGCCAAGGCCGGTATTCAAAAGGACGACATCATCCAAAAAATTGACGATACCGAGATCAAGGGAGCGGAGGCGTTGACCGATGAGATTCGTAAAATGAAACCCAAGGCAAAGGTTAAGGTCTCCCTCATTCGTGATGGCAAAGAAAAAGTCCTCGAGGTTGAATTGGGCGCCCGTTAAATCAATTTTCCATATAATGAAATTAATACGCATATTTCCCCTGCTGCTTGGAGTGGCTCTGACGCTGAACGCTGCTACTTTGTCCACCAAGCTGCGAACCGACGGCACGGAGCTGCGCGCCGCTTTTGGTGAAGCCGCCGGCGATGTGGCCAAGGCTTGCACCGTGAATATTTACGCTGGCTCCAAGTTCACCGGACTGGGCACGGTGATCTCCAGGGACGGCATTGTGGTGGCTAAAAATAGCGAGATTGATGTGGCCGACCCAGGCACTCTGCGCATTGTCGGCCCGGGCAAGCGCATTGGGCGAACACGCATTTTGGCCCGTGATATCGCTTATGACCTAGTGTTTCTCGACCTAGGTCGCGAGGTGGATCCCGGTTATGAATGGGGCGACATCACGGCCTTGAATCACGGCACTTGGGTGGTGGCCGGGGTGGCCGGTTCCTCCTCTGGACCCAGCGTACGGGGCGGTGTGTGTAGCGCCATTACGCGTGAAATCAAAAAGGCCGGCGGCGTAATCGGGGTTATTCTTGGCGGCAAAGACGGCAAAGAATTTGGCGGTGTAGAGGTCACCGAAGTGGCCAAGGAAGGTCCGGCTGAAAAGGCGGGCGTGAAAAAAGGTGACGTCATTTTTGCGGTGGACGGAGAAGAAGTTTTTGAACGAGCCAAGATGATTGAGAAGGTCAAGAGCCATGACCCTGGCACCGTCATTAAGGTGACGCTCAAGCGGAAAGATAAGGAAATGGAACTGGAGATTACTCTAGGCTATCGTCAGCAAGTGTTTTCCGAACTCAAAAACCGCAATGATCGCATGAGCGGTAAGGTGAGTGTTCGCCGAACAGGCTTCAAGCGGGTGATTCAGCATGAGGTTTCCCTAGGACCGTTGGACATGGGCGGCCCGTTGTTTGATCTGGAGGGACGACTGATCGGTATCAACATCGCCAAGGCCAATCGCGTGGAATTCTTTGCAATTCCGGTTTCTGATATCCGGGCGATTTTGGAAGACAAAGCCCGCGAGATATCTGAGGCTCGTGGCGAATAAGCGGCACCTATTAGCACAGAGTTCCTGCCTCACTAATCCGGTTTTTTGGGCAAGTTTCTATTCCAAGTTTGGTTGACTCATCTGTCCTGCTGAGGCTAGTTGCCATACCACATTAACCTACCCTTGAGTACGTGGTGTTTACCGTAAAAACGCCTCGTGGAGGCCGCCGTCGACACTGATGACTTGGCCGCAGGTTTTGCTGAGGCGACGGGTCAGGAGCAGGTAGAAGGCTTCGGCCTGGTCCTCGGGGGTGATCGGGTCGTTGGTTAATGTGCGGCCGGCATAGAATTTGGCCAGCTTGTTGCGCAACGAATCGTCGCTCTCCTTATCGCTGTACTTGATGCCGTACTTGGCGAGGGAGCCGATCACGCGGTCGCGCGGGAACATGCTGCTGCCCTGTACCACGGTGGCCGGGGCCACGGCGTTGACGCGCACGGTGGGGGCCAGCTCGATGGCCAGTTCGCGTACGAGATGGTTCGCAGCGGCCTTGGAGGTGTCGTAGGCGACGCTACCTTTCTTGGCGACCACGGCGTTGGCGCTGGTCGTGAGGATGAGGTTGCCGGTGAGGCCTTGCTCGCGCCAGGTGTTGGCGGCTTCGTCGCCGACGATGTAGCTGCCCTTGACGTTGACGCCGAAGGTGAAGTCCCATTTATCATCGGGAATGTGGCCGGTGGTATCGCTGGGCCAGAAAACGCCGGCGGTGACGCAGATGCTGTCGAACCCGCCATAGGCGAGGGCTACTTCGTCGAGCATGGCGCGCACGCTGGCGCGGTCGGTAATGTTGCAGGCGAGGCCGATAGCGGGCCCGCAGTTGCTAATGCCGCTACCGGCAACGCCAATCCCCACGCCGTATTGATCGGTGATTTCCTTGGCGGTGGCTTGGGCGGCGTCCAGGTTCATGTCCACGCACACGACATGCGCGCCGTCGCGCACCACGCGATGGGCTACTTCGCGGCCGATGCCGCTGCCGGCGCCGATGACCACGATGACCTGTCGAGCGAGTTCCTTCTCAGCGGGCATGCGCTGCAGCTTGGCTTCCTCCAGCGCCCAGTATTCGATGTCAAAAGCTTCCTGTTGCGGGAGGGCGATGTATTTATCGATCGCCTCGGCGCCGCGCATCACTTCCACGGCGCAGTTGTAAAACTCCGCGGTCACGCGGCTTTCGCTCTTGTTCTTACCCCAAGCGATCATGCCGCAGCCAGGAATGAGAATCACGGTGGGGTTGGCATCGCGCATTGCGGGTGAGCCGGGGCGCTTGCAGTTCTTGTAATAGGTTGCGTAATCCTTGCGGTATTGCTTGAGGCCGGCGGTCAGCTCGGCTTTCAAAGTCTCGACGTATTGATCCACAAAGGCGTCGTCGAGCTTCTTGTTTTTCACAGCCTTGAGCGGCACGTAGAGCGGCTTGATTTTGGTGCGCAGGAAATGGTCCGGGCAGCTGGTGCCCAGTTCGGCCAAGCGTCCGGCATCTTTGCTGTTCACAAAACGCAGGATGGTGGCGTCGTCCTGGATGGTGCCGATGAAGCGCTTCTGTTGGCTCACTTGGCCGCGCAGCCACGGGAGCAGCTTGGCGAACACCTTGCGGCGTACTTTTTCGGGCAACGTGGCGTGTTTCTGGCCGCCAAAGGCTTTCTTGTCGCCGCCCTTTTTCTTATAGGCTTTTTCGATATACGTGGAGGCTTTCTCAATCAGATCCAGCGAGAGGTAGTAGCAATCCTTCTCGTCATCAGCCCAGTTAATCAGGCCGTGTTGGCCAAGCATCACGCCCTTGGCCTGCGGATTCTTGGCGGATACTTCCTGCAAGGCTAGGCCGAGCTCGAAGCCTGGGCGCAGCCATGGTGTCCAGACAATGTCGTTGCCGTACACTTCCTTAGTGATCTTTTTGGAACTCTTGGACGCACAAATCGCGATGGGTGCATTCGGGTGCGTGTGGTCCACGTGTTTACCGGGAACAAACGAGTGCAGCGGCGTGTCGATGGAGGACGCGCGTGGATTGAGGTTAAACGTGCAGTGCGGATACATGCCCACCATCTCGTCCTCGGCCGGCGTCTTGGGGCCGCGCTTTTTCTTGTTCGCGTAGACATTTTGCAGCGCGATCAATTTCTCCTGATACAGCGAGGCAAAATTCTCTTTCTTGGATGTGCGCAAATCTCCGCCGGATCCTTTAACCCAGAGTACTTCGACCTTTTCACCCGTGAGCGGATCGGTCTCCATAATTTTACTGGAAGTGTTTCCGCCGCCGGTATTGGTAATGCGCTGGTCGCTACCAAGCTTGTTGGAGCGATAAATGAGCCGATTGGCCGCATCCAGTTTCTTGACCTCGCTATCTTTCCAGAGGTCGTTCACGTATTTATACTTCTTCTTTGCCATGGGAAAAAATCGGAGCGCCAGTTCTCGGGGAAAATGGCCTTCGATTCAAGCCAATAGAAAAACTACGTGTTTCCACGTATGAATTAACACGCACGGGTAGGTGCAACCTAATTGTCGCGTTGTGCTTGAACGGCTTTGAATCGAGCGGATGCCTGTTGCCATTCCTTGGCATCGGCGGGCTGGAAGGTTTCCACATCCATCGAGTCTCGGACGTATTGGCGGCCGGTGGCCAAATCGGGGATATGACCGAGGGTGAGGGATTGGAGCAACACATTGCCTAGAGCGGTGGCTTCGGCGGGGCCGGCAATGACTTCTACCTCGCAGGAGTTGGCCGTAAATTGATTGAACAACGCATTCTTGCTGCCGCCGCCAACTATGTGGAGCTGGCGGATCGTACGTCCTGAGAGTACGGATACTTCATCCAGACGTTGGCGATACAGCAGGGCTAAGCTTTCTAGCGCGCATCGTACAAATGCGCCGGGTGAGGTCGGTGCGTTTTGGCCGGTCTCGCGACAAAAGTCGGTGATCGCGGTGGTCATGCTTTCAGGTTTGAAGAAGCGTTCGTCGCTGGGATCAATCAGGGCGGCAAAGGGTTTGGTGTCGGCGGCGAGTTGTGCGAGCGTGGCGTAATCGTAATCCTCACCGGCCTCAGCCCACTCCCGTCGGCATTCCTGCACGAGCCACAGGCCAATGATATTGCGCAAGAGGCGTACTGTATTGCCGTGGCCAATTTCGTTGGTGAAGTTTAAATCTCGAGAGGCATCGTTGATGATGGGCTCGGGCAATTCCACACCGATCAGACTCCATGTGCCGGAGCTGAGGTAGGCCCATTGATCCCCATCGGCGGGGACGGCCGCTACGGCGGCGCCGGTGTCGTGACTGCATGTGGCTAGCACCTCGATCTCGCACAGCCCACTGGCGGCGGCCAATTCGGGTTTCAGTTTGCCCAGACGCGTGCCGCTGGGGATGAGTTCAGGGAACTTTGCGCGCGGCCAGCCGAAGGCTTCCAGTAGCTTGTCGGACCAATTGCGTGTGCGCGGGTTGTAGAGTTGCGTGGTGCTGGCCAGCGAAATTTCCGCCTTGGCCACGCCGCTAAGGAGATAATTGAAGCCGTCTCCTAAGGGCAGAAACGTGCGCATGCGCTCAAGGCGTTCCGTCGTTTCGGCGGCCATTTGGAAAAGTGAATTAATCTGCATAAACTGGATGCCGGTCTCCTCATAGATGGTCTCCCAAGGCAACTTGTCCAGTGTGCGGTCAATGCCGCGTTGGTTGCGGCTGTCGCGATAACAGAAGGTCGGCTCCATGACCGCGCCGGTTTCATCGAGCAGAAAATAATCGAGCCCCCACGCATCCACGCTGATGCTGGCGATGGGTAGGCCGCGTTGGCCGGCGAGCGCGAGGCCGGTCTGCAGCTCGGTAAACAGCGCTTCAACATTCCAGTGCCGGCCGACTGCATCCTCGATGGGCACGTTCGGGAACCGATGCAGTTCTTCCAGCGAAAGCCGGTTATCCTCCAGCGAACCCAGCATCAGCCGACCGCTTTCGGCACCGAGGTCACACGCGAGATAATGCATGCACGGATTGAACCGCCAAGACGCGAAGACGCCAAGATAAACTCACACGGTCGGGCGTGAGAATAAAGCGAGATTGCCTTGCGCCGTGCTTTGCGTGTACGCCATCGGCATGGTGAAGACGGCGTTTTTGTATGCGGGCCAAGGGGCGCAGGTGGTGGGCATGGGCAAGGATTTGGCCGAGGCCTATCCGGAAGCCCGCGCCCTGTTCGACCGCGCTAACGACGCATTGGACTATGACCTCGCGCAGGTTTGTTTTGAAGGACCGGAAGCGGAGCTGACCAAAACCGAGAACGCGCAGCCGGGAATTTTCCTCGTAAGCTGGGTCGCCCAGGAACTCCTCCAGTCTCAAGTCTCTAGTCTAAAATCTGACGCAATCGCTGGCCTGTCCTTGGGCGAATTCACCGCCTTGACCGCCGCGGGCGTAATGTCCTTTGAGGATGGCCTGAACGTGGTGCGCCAGCGCGGGCGTTTCATGCAGGAGGCCTGCGAAGCGACCGAAGGTGGCATGGCGGCGATCATCGGACTGGACGAAGCTGCGACCCGCGAGGTGTGTGCGGAGGCTGAAGTGGAGTTAGCGAATTTAAATTGCCCGGGGCAACTGGTGATTTCCGGCGCCAGCACTGGTATCGAGAAGGCCTGCGAATTGGCCAAGGAACGCGGTGCCAAACGCGCGCTGCCCTTGCCGGTGGCCGGTGCCTATCACTCGCGCCTAATGGAAAGCGCCTGCCCGAAACTCGAGGCGGCCCTACGTGAGGTGGAGCTGAACCTGCCCGCCGTGCCGGTGATTTCCAATGTCACCGCCCAACCGCACGCTACTGCCGGCGAGATTCTCAACCGCCTCGTGGAACAGGTCACCTCCTCCGTGCGATGGGAGGCATCCATCCGCCATCTCATCGACGATGGCGTCACGCGCTTCATCGAGCTGGGGCCGGGCAACGCCCTCACCGGTTTCATGCGCCGTATCGATCGCAGTTTGGAAGTCCACAATGTATCCGACGTGCCGAGCTTGGAAAAAACGGTTGCGGCATTGAGTGATTAACCCTAATCACCTCTCACAAGTCACGATTCACAAACTATGTCTCTGGAAAACTTAACCGCAGTAGTCACCGGCGCGGGCCGGGGCATTGGGCGCGCGATTGCGCTGAAGCTGGCCGAGGCCGGCGCCAACGTGGTGTGCCTCTCGCGCACTGAAGCCAACTCACAAAAGGTGGCGGACGAAATCACGGCGCTCGGTCGGCAAAGCTGGGCGGTGGCGGTGGATGTCGGCGACACGGCGGCGGTGGAAGCAGCCGTGGCCAAGATTCTGGAAGACACCGGCGGCATTAACATTCTCGTCAACAACGCCGGCGTCACGCGCGACGGCCTGTTGATGCGCATGAGCGAGGCCGATTGGGATGCCGTGCTTGATACCAACCTGAAATCGGTCTTCACGCTCACTAAGGCCTTTTCCCGGCCGATGCGCAAGGCGGATAACGCGCGCATCATCAACATTTCGTCGGTCGTCGGCCTAATGGGCAACGCTGGGCAGGCCAACTACGCGGCGAGCAAGGCTGGATTGATCGGATTCACAAAGAGCTGCGCCAAGGAATTTGCCGCCAGCGGCATCACCGTTAACGCCATCGCGCCCGGATTCATTGCCACGGACATGACCGATGAACTGAGCGACAAGGTGAAGGAGGCTATCAAAGCTAACATCCCAATGCGCAAATTCGGTGAGGTGGACGATATCGCCGAAGCCGTGGCCTATCTTGCCAGCCCCGGCGCGCGCTACGTTACCGGTCAGGTGCTGACCGTGGACGGTGGTATGGTGATGTAAGCACTTTTTACCCCGAAAAGCGCCGCGGATTTGTGAATAAAAAAACGTGACTCGGGACTTGACGCTTGGCGGGAATTGGCTGACAAGCAACGCACATTTTTGAAGGAGCAATATGTCTGACGAAACTAGCACAGAAGATCGGATCAAGAAGATCGTGGTGGACCAACTGGGCGTGAATGCCGACCAGATCACTCCAGAAGCCAAATTCATTGAGGACCTCGGAGCCGATTCATTGGACACCGTGGAACTGGTGATGGCCCTTGAGGAGGAGTTCGGTAACGAAATTCCTGATGAGGAAGCGGAGAAACTCACGACCGTGGGCGATGTAATCCAATACATTGAAGCGGCGCAGGAGTAACCCTGCCCACTGAATTTCGGGCAGCTGGCCAACTGGTTCGGCTGCCCATTTTTTATGTCAAACACTGCGGACATACGGGTGGTCGTCACCGGAATGGGAGTGGCCTCCTCGCTGGGATGCGAGGTGGAATCATTCTGGCAAAACGTCATCAACGGTGAATGCGGCATCGACCGCGTGACCTCTTTTGATGTCAGCGATTTCGCGTGCCAAATCGCTGCGGAGATTAAGGACTTCGATCCCACACCCGCTTTTCCAAACGCCAAAGAAGTGCGTAGGGCCGACCGCTTCACGCAACTTGGCATTTTCGCCGCTTGGAAGGCTCTGCAGGATTCCAGCATGAACCTAGATGAACTGGATCGCGACCAAATTGGCTGCTTCATCGGTAGCGGCATTGGCGGTCTGGGTACACAGGAAACGCAGCACAGCATCCTGACAGGGCGCGGTCCGGCAAAGATGTCGCCCTTTACCATCCCCATGCTCATCCTGAACATGGCCTCGGGGGTTTTCTCAATTTACAACGGCCTGCGTGGTCCAAACGTTGCCACCTGCAGCGCTTGTGCCACTAGTACCCATGCGCTGGGTGAGGCTTGGCGCACAATTAAGATGGGTGATGCCAAGGCCATCTTTGCCGGTGGTGCCGAAGCCGCCGTCGTGCCGATGGGTATGGGCGGGTTTGCTGCCATGAAGGCCATGAGCACGCGCAACGACGATCCCAAGCGCGCCTCGCGACCCTTTGACAAGGATCGTGACGGCTTCGTGATGGGAGAAGGTGCGGGCGTACTCGTGCTGGAGGAAATGGACCACGCAATCATGCGCGGGGCCAAGATTTACTGTGAGATCGTCGGGTACGGTAACACGGCGGACGCCAATCACCTCACCGCGCCGGATCCCGAAGGCAAAGGTGCGGCCCGCTGCATGCAAATGGCTCTGCGTAGCGGCGGTTTGGACGCCCACAACATCGATTATATCAATGCCCATGGCACCAGCACGCCGCAGGGCGATATTTGCGAGACCAAAGCCGTCCGGTCCGTATTTAAGGAACACGCTGACAAACTGGCCGTGAGTTCGACCAAAGGCGCCACTGGGCACATGCTCGGTGCAGCTGGCGGCGTGGAAATGGTGCTGACGGCGAAAGCCCTGCAAACAGGTATTTTGCCGCCCACCATCAACATCGAAAATCAGGATCCGGAGTGCGATCTTGATTACGTGGCCAACACGGCTCGTGAAGCGGAGATCAACGCTGCCCTCAGCAACTCCTTCGGGTTTGGCGGTCACAACGCCACCATTGCCGCGACTAAGTTTCACGGCTACGCTGCCCGGGTGGACTAGTCGTGCTGCCGGTGCCCCGCCGGCAGATCTGTTGTAGTCATCATTGATCGGCAGGTTAGGTGTCGGCAGTGCTTGGAGCCATGAACTTCCTCAAGCTCATCGAACGAAAACGGGATGGCAACGACTTGTCGAGAGATGAAGTGACCGGGTTGGTGGAGCAATTCACGGCAGATCAAATCCCCGATTACCAAATGGCCGCATTCCTGATGGCGGTCAATTGCCGCGGCATGAGTGCGGTTGAGACTCGCGCCCTCACGTTGGCCATGCGCGATAGCGGCACGTTACTGGAATTTCCCGAAGACGACCGGCCAATCGTTGACAAGCATTCCACCGGGGGCGTGGGCGACAAGGTGTCACTGGTTTTGGCCCCTTTGTTGGCGTGTTTGGGCTGTCGGGTGCCGATGATCTCCGGCCGCGGGCTGGGAATTACCGGCGGCACACTCGACAAACTCGAGAGCATTCCCGGCTTTGATACACAACGAACTGCCGCACAGTTGATCGACCAAGTACAATCGATCGGCGTGGCCTTGGGCGGGCAGACCGACGAGATTGCTCCGGCCGATCGGCGGCTGTACGCACTAAGGGATGTCACGGGTACGGTACCATCGATTCCTCTAATAACCGCCAGCATCCTGTCCAAGAAATTGGCCGAAGGATTGGATGCGTTGGTTATGGATGTGAAGTTTGGGCGAGCGGCATTTATGCGGGATCGCGAAGCGGCCGAAGCGTTGGCTCAATCGATCACCACCTTGGCCGAGGAATGCGGTGTGGCGTGTCGGGCGGTATTGAGTGACATGAACACCCCTTTGGGCCGAGCGGCAGGCAATTGGCTGGAGGTGAAGGAAGCGGTCGACTGTCTGGAAGGCCATGGGCCGTCGGACTTGGAAATGTTAACCGTATCCTTGGCCGCAAATTTACCGGGCATTGATTCCGGGCGTGCGTTGACTGAATTAGCGAGTGGTCGCCCTCGGGAAAAATTCACGGAACTGTTGGCTGCTCAAGGTGCCGATGTGGATTCATTCGAACAGCAACTCAACAAACCAGCGATGGCTCCGGTGGTCCGGGAAGTAACCGCGCTGAATTCGGGCGTGGTGGTGCGCTGCGATGCGCTTTCGATTGGGGAATTAGTCCGGGATTTGGGTGGCGGACGCCAAACTAAAACGGATACGATCAATCCGGCGGTGGGCGTGGATCAATTGGCCAAGCCGGGAGAGGAACGGCCTGCCGGCGCGGTGATTGCGAGGGTGCATGCTCAGGAAGAAGCCTGTGCCGAAGCCGCCGTGGCACGCTTGCGGGAATCGGTTGTAATCGGCGAAGAATTACCGGATTTAGGCGAAATTAGCCTCGGTTCAGTGGACTAAATCGCCGATTGACACCGTCATTTATTGCTGGCATGCTCCGCCGTTCCCCACAGGAAATTAGGGGTTAATTGACATTTTTTACCGTTTTTAGGCTGATTTCATGAAACGCACATTCCAACCTTCGAATTTGAAGCGCGCCCGCAAGCACGGCTTTCGCAGTCGCATGGCGACCAAAGGCGGCCAGTCCATCCTCAAGCGTCGCCGGCAAAAGGGCCGGGCTCGGCTGACACCCATCTAGGCATGAACCCGCCAGCCCGGCTGAGGCTGACGCGCGCCATGCGGCTCCGACATCGGGCTGATTTTGCGCGCCTCAAACAACAGGGCCACAGGCTGGCCAAGGGCTGTTTGGTTCTGAATTGGCAGGAACTATCGCCCGGAAGTTCGTCCCGTTTCGCTGTGATTACCACCCGCAAACTCGGCAACGCCGTTGTACGCAATCGGTGTCGCCGGCTCATCCGCGAATGCGTGCGCCTACATCAGCACGCGCTACGGGTGCCGGTGGATATGGTTCTGATTGCCAGAGCCTCGATTGTCGGGCAATCCTTCGCCACCGTGGAACGCGATTACCTTCGACTGCTGCGCGAGGTAGCGCTTGTTGATTAAATGAATCCGCTTCAACACATCCTGCTCCTGCTCCTGCGATTTTATCGCTGGGCCATCTCGCCTTTACTCACGGCACTAGCGGGTGGAACTATTTGCCGATTCGAACCCAGCTGTTCCCAATACGCGATGGAAGCGGTGACGAAGCATGGGGCATTTCGCGGATCTTGGCTTACGTTGAAGCGTTTGGGGCGTTGCCATCCTTGGGGCGGCTGCGGACATGATCCTGTGCCGACGACAATACAGAAAATTTCATAAATGGATCGTACTGGAAAAATCATCCTGGTTGCCTCGGTGCTGTTGCTGTTAGGCGCGCCGGTGTTGCAACAAATGTTGGGCCCGAAACGTGAGCCTATGCCGGATCCCGCATTGGAACAGAACGCCACCACGGAAACCAATACGCCCCCAGTCATTGGCCCGGCCCCGGAAGAAAACGGCACGGCTACTCCAGAGACCGCCACCAATAATCCGACAGCCTCCACCAATGCCGCCCCGGTGACGCCCAGCTCGCCGGCTGTACCGGAGCCTGTTGTTAAAGAAACTACGGCAACTTTGGAAAATGAATTTGTGAAGTTCACCTTCACGAGCCGCGGCGGCGGCGTGAAAAAGGTGGAGCTGAAACAGTTCCCGAAAGAAATCGGCGAAGAGGTTGCCAATGCCGGGCCGGTGGAAATGAATCTGGACCGCGGCCGGTTACCGTTGATGGCGTTTGAGCCGCGGACTGCCAGTACGGTTGATACCAACCCGACGGCCGATCGTCCTTATCCGGCGGCCGGCTCGGTATATGACCTAACGCATACCCACAGCAATGTGGTGATGACCGCCACGTTTGGTGATTGGAATGTGCGCAAGGTGTTTACCATGGCGGCGGATTATCAGCTGCAAACTCAGGTGACGGTGAGCAATAGCTCAACCAATTCGCTGAGTGAGGCGGATTTTTATCTTCTCACTGGCACGGCCATTGAACCGTTGAATACCTCGCAGATGATGGGCTTGAACTTCGGTACCATGTGGTTTGATGGCGATGAAGAAACCAAGGTCGATCAGGGTTGGTTCGATAACAAACCGCTTGGGTGCATGTGCATGCCAGGCGGGGATCCACGCAACAACTACGAGGCCGGGCAAGGCAACGTGGAATGGCTCGGGGCTTACAGCCGCTTTTTCCTGCAGGCGGTGATTCCGACTGAGCCTGGTTCGGCAGTAAGTGTGCATGAGTTTCGCCTGAATCCATTGAGCGACACCGAGGCGGTGGCCGCAGGCAAAAAGGTGAAGAATAACCAGATGGCATGGGAAACGGCCATGTCCATTAAAGTGCCGTCGCTGGCGCCGGGCACGGAGAAGACCTTTAGCTACACCCTGTACACCGGCCCGCGCGAGTATGATCGCCTTAAGGCAATTGGCGCGGCCAATGGTGGCAACCAGTTTCATCTATTGATGGACTTCGGTAAATGGTTCGGCTGGGTGGCCGAAGGGTTGTTGCGACTAATGAAGTGGATGGAGCCGCATCTAGGATTTTTGAAATCCTTGAAGATCAGTAGTTGGGCTTTGTCGATCATCGTCATCACTCTGGTGATCAAGCTGATTTTCTGGCCGATCACCGCTAAGAGCACGCGTGCCATGAAAAAGATGGCGCAGGTGAATGCCAAGATGATGCCCGAGATTACAAAGATTCGGGAAAAGTATAAGAACGATTACCAGAAGATGAACATGAAGATGATGGAGACGTACCAAAAGTACGGCGTCAATCCATTGTCTCAAATTGGCGGCTGTTTGCCGATGGTCATCCAAATTCCGGTGTTCTTTGGCTTCTTCACCATGCTGCGCAGCGCGGTGGAATTGCGTGGGTCGGAATTCCTTTGGGCGGCTGATTTGTCCGCCCCGGATACTATTGCGGAGATCGCTGGCTTCCCGATTAATATTTTACCGTTACTTATGACCGGCACCATGTTTCTGCAAATGAAGCTCCAACCGGCCGCCCCGAACATGGATCCCACTCAGCAGGCGATTATGAAATACATGCCGCTGATGTTTGTGTTTTTCTTTTATTCTGCCTCATCCGGCCTCTGCCTCTACTGGACGGTGCAAAACGTGCTGTCCATCATCCAAACCAAGATGACCAAGGTGGACCCTGACGAGGATAACAAGGTGGAAGTGATTCCGCCTGGCAAGAAACCGAAAACAACCTGATTATGACTATGTCCAGTAAACCCAAATCCATCCTGGAAACCATGCTGAACCATCTCGGCTTTGATGCTGCAGTGGAGGAAACCTCGCTCGATAGCGGCAGCCTGTTGAACGTGCAAACTGAGGATGATCCTGGCCGCTTGATTGGCCGTCAGGGCCGCACCTTGAGCGACCTGCAATACCTCACTAACCGCCTGCTCATCGTGCAGGACAAGGAAGCTCCCAAGGTGACTGTGGATGTCGGCAACTACCGCACTGAAAATCGTGATGGACTGATCGAAAAGGCTAAAGCCGCCGCCGAGAAGGCGCGCCGCTGGGGCGAGACTGTGGAGATGGAGCCGATGAACGCCTACGATCGCCGGGTCGTGCACGAGGCGTTGCGTGAGGTGTCCGATGTTTCCACCGAATCCATTGAGGTGGAGGATACGAACAAAAAGATGATTCTCGTTCGGCCGGTAACCGGCTAAAGCGGTGGAACAACAAGTTTGGAAACGGGCCTTCGGGCCCGTTTTTTGTTTTAGGCTAAGCCCTTGAGATATGCCAATATCAGTTTCGGTAGATCGGTGCTGTAACCGCCTTCCAGGATGTTGGCTTGAGGTTTTTTCAGGGCGCGCAGTTGCTGGGCGATCCAGGTGTAGTCCTCGATTTCGAGTTTTTGCTGGCACAAAGGATCGTGCTTGTAAGCGTCAAAGCCGGCGGAGACACAGATGATATCCGGATCAAACTTTTTCAGGGTCGCCAAGGCTTTGGTGGCGGTGGCGCGCCAGGTGGTGTTGGGGCTGTCCGGGGCCACGGTGAAGTTGTGGCAGTTATCAAAACTCTTCTGGCCCGTGCCGGGATAAGCGGGGTGTTGGTGGATGGAAATGAAAGCCGTGCCTTCGGTGCGGTGGAGAATATCCTCGGTGCCGTTGCCGTGGTGCACGTCGAAGTCGAATACGGCCACTTTCTTGATGCCGTTGGCGCGGGCGTGGAGGGCGGCGATGGCGATGCTGTTGAAAAAACAAAATCCCATGGCACGTTCGCGAGTGGCGTGATGGCCGGGGGGGCGGAGCAAAGAAAAATTGGGTTTGCCGGCCTGAGCGAGTTCCAACGCGCGCAGGGCGCCGCCAATGGAACGGCGCGCGTGGGCGTCGATATCCGGATAATTGGGCGTATCGCCGTCAAAAGGCCCCTCAGGTTTGGCGACGAGTCGCACGTGGGCTTTTTCGTGGGCGCGGGTGATCAGGGCATCGGTCACTTTGGCGGGCTTGTCCCAAGTGATCTTCAGCTCGGTCTGCTCGCGTAGCAGCTTGAGGGTGCCGGCCACGCGTTGGGGGCGTTCGGGATGGAATTCCTGCGAGTAGTCGAGGCAACGTTCATCGGTGATCACGTGCATGGGACTAGTGTGAAGCAGGGCGCGTGGGCCGTCCACTGTGAACAACCTCTGGTTTCCCGTGATGCAGGCGCAGGCCTATTCTGCGGTGCGCGTTCATGCTGGATTATAAAGTCAAATTTGAGGTTTTCGAGGGGCCCATGGACCTCCTGCTTTACTTGGTGAAGAAGGAGGAGGTGGACATCTACGAGGTGAACCTCACCAAGATCGCGCGGGAATTCATCGAGTACGTCGATCTCATGCGCGAATTTGATATCGAGATCGCCGGCGAATTCCTCGTAATGGCCAGCACGCTCATGTATATCAAGAGCAAGGAACTCCTGCCAGTGGAACAGCAAGTGCAGGCTGAGGAAGAGGAGGAAGGCGAAGATCCCCGCTGGGAACTCATCCGCAAGCTGGTGGAGTACAAGAAATTC
>WTHG01000428.1 GCA_011523245.1 Verrucomicrobiales bacterium
TATTAGGAGCTGGTTTTGCAGATGATGAAATTGGAGGATTTGAGGTCCTTACTCCAGTAGAGGATATTTCTGTACCGATTCCAGAACCGTTGTCGGAGCCGCCGGATACATCAGAGATAAAAATTCCAGAAAAGAAAGTAGAGCTTGAGGAGAAGAATGTTTTCTATGAAAAGCTGGGTTTGAATTTTTCAGATCACACGATGACAGTCCCTATATTCCTGTTGGCATGGATGGGGGTTGTTCTTGGTGCTAAAGCACGTTTTTACCGGATCGAAAGTATGGGGGCTTACATCATTTCACTGATTGGTGGCCTGGCGGCAGTATTGGTTTGGTTTATTCCAGATGCCAACGGAGTGCCAGTGATTGCTGCGATAGACATGATGGGAGATGACTTGGCTGGTGGCATTGGAATTCTGTTGATGATGGCGATGATGGTTGGAGCGGGGATTCTTTGCTTTATTAATACAAGAGGCAAAAGGCCAAGTCAGATGAAGCGGTTTTCCAATTTGGCAGCAACGTTGATGATGGTGTCCATCGCAGTGCCAGTAATCCCAATATGGGGGAAGGTGGCATTGGATGAATTTAAGGATGATAGTGATAGGGCACTGAAGAGACAAAAATATGTTGAAAGCCAGTTTGGAGAAATGTTTAGCAGCTATCAGACTGCAGCTAGAGATAAAGCTGTGGATAAACTTGAGAAACCCATTAATGCGAAAATTGGAGTCGTGTGTGGCTGGCTGATGACTGGAGTAAAATACGTGGCGTGGGTTGGAGGCCTGCTCGTATTGATTCCTCTAGGATTCACAGAAATCCTATGTGGAACCCGGGAAAGGGATGATGATTTCATGATCCTGCAACAGTGATGGATTGGTTTATCGTTGAGAATGGGGAGGCAGCGGGACCCTTTAAGGAATCGGAAATCCGGCGTTGGCTGGATTCGGGGAAGCTCACGCCGGAGACCCACGCGACGCATGAAGGGGTAAATGAGTGGAAGCCATTGTCGGAATTAATACCGGATAAAGCGGTTGAAAACCTGCCGCCGACTTTTTCTGTGGAGGAGCCATCAGCCCTTTCTGCGATGCCTGCTGAGAAGGATGTTAGCGAATCCTCGGACGAGGCTCATGACGATCAGGCGGATCTTCGACGTTATCAGCCGGCACACGAGGAACGCATTCGAAGTTGGGCATGGACGATAGTTGGGGCAATGTATTTACTCGCTTTTTTTTGGCCTACCAAATTATCGGATGGAATGGGTGTGGTGAATTTGCAGTTTGCTTGGGCTAAGGAACATCTTTCGTGGTCTGCGATTCCACTAATGATTTGGCCGGCGGTGGCTGGATTGGGAGCGATCGCTCTGGGCTGGGGCTTGCGCGGGCGGTGGCGGGCAGTGCTCGGTGCAATTTTTTTTGTGTCCCCGTTGATTCTGGTATTTTTGGTGGGAGGCGATGGATTTGTAAGAATGGTGGAAGCGCTCGGCACGTTGGAGGGCGTGGATATAAACGATCAAGAATCGGTTAATCAAGCGACTCAAAAAGGTAAGCATTTCATGAGTGGAATACTAGGGGTGTTTGCGGCGATGGCCTTGGGGATGGTGTTGATTGTGGGCGGCGCGCTATCGATTTATCTAATGCTTCTTTTAACGCCGGTGGCGGTGCGTCATTTGCGGCCAAACTCATCGGGAGCGTATTACTTTGGTTTGGTGGGTGGGATCATCCTGTTTATTCTTCAACTGGTGTTGCTGATCCTCTCGCTCTTGTCATTCATGGGCAGCGTCCTATTCGGATTGGGGCAGGTGTTGGCAATAGGGCTTCAGATGGCGGCAGTGATCATTACTTTATTAAATGTGCCCAGCCATGCGCCCAAGAAATCCACCCGCCGCGCATTGTGGTCCGTGAGCCTGGGGTTTGGCGGTCTGGCGGTTTATCTGCTGGGCCTAATGGTTGTGCCGTTGATAGAAGGGGAAGTTCAGGCGGTGGTGGGTATGTATGTGTTTAAGGTGTTTTTGGGGTTCGCTGCTGCTGCGTTAATTTTACCGCTGGTGGTAATGGACCTCTGGTTGGGCCGGGCACAGGTAACACCGCAAAACGATTGACCATAAACTGCTTTTCCCGCAAACACACGGCGCATGAGTGAGGCTGAGAATAACGAGGGGCTGAAGGATTTTATCCGGGATCGCGTTCAAGCGGATTTGACAGCAGGAAAGTACCCCCGCGTAGTCACGCGGTTTCCGCCAGAACCGAATGGATATCTGCATCTTGGCCACGCGAAATCCATTTGTCTGAATTTTGGCATCGCGCTCGAGAACGGCGGGGTATGCAATCTGCGCTTTGATGACACCAATCCGGTTAAAGAGGACACGGAGTATGTCGACTCAATCACCGAGGATGTTAAATGGCTGATCAATGGCTGGGCAGATTCCGTACTCTCGGAGAAAACGTTTTTTGCCTCGGACTATTTTGAGCAGCTATACGGGTACGCCGTGCAATTGATTCAGGATGGCAAGGCCTACGTGTGTGAGTTGCAACCGGATGAGTGGGAAGAATACCGAGGCGCACCGGAGAAGCCCGGCAAGGAAAGCCCCGGCCGCAACCGGTCGGCGCAGGAGAATCTTGATCTCTTCAAGCGTATGCGAGCGGGGGAATTTGCTGATGGCGAAAAGACGCTGCGCGCGAAGATCGACATGGCTTCGCCAAACCTCCACATGCGCGACCCGGTGATCTATCGCATTCGTCATGAGAAACATCACCACGCCGGCGATCAGTGGTGCCTCTATCCGATGTACGATTTCACGCATTGTCTCTCGGATAGCATCGAGGGCATCAGTCACTCCATTTGCACGCTAGAGTTTGAGGTGCATCGGCCGTTGTATGATTGGGTGCTCGACAACCTGCCCGTGCCGCAGCCGCGGCCGCATCAACATGAATTTTCCAGGCTCAATCCCACCTACATGGTGATGAGCAAACGCAAGCTGTTGCAGCTGGTGGAGGATCAGCACGTGTCCGGCTGGGATGACCCGCGCATGCCAACCATTGCAGGATATCGTCGGCGCGGGTTCACGGCTTCCGCTATTCGTAACTTCTGCCAAGGGGTGGGAGTGACCAAGTACAAGGGGGTTACCGATGTAAGCCTACTTGAAAACGCCATTCGCGAAGAGCTGAATCAAACCGCCGAACGGCGATGCGCGGTTCTGGATCCATTGGAGGTGGTGATTGAAAATTATCCGGAAGAGGGTTCCGAGGAGTTGGAGGCGGTAAATAATCCCGAGGACGAAAACGCCGGCAAACGCTTGGTACCGTTTGGTCGCCGGTTGTTCATTGAGCGTGCGGATTTCATGGAGGATCCCCCCAAGAAATTCTTTCGCCTCGGCCCCGGGCGAGAAGTGCGCTTGCGCTACGCCTATTTCATCACTTGCCAGTCCATTGAGAAAGATGCGGATGGTAAGATCACGCGCCTTATTTGCACCTATGATCCGGAGACCCGTGGCGGCCACGCGCCCGATGGCCGCAAGGTGAAGGGCACGATCCATTGGGTCAGTGCCGAGCATGCGGTGGATGCCGAGGTGCGCCTATATGACCGGCTTTTCACTGAGCCCGAGCCGGAATCTACCGGAGATTTTCTGGAATGTCTGAATCCTGATTCACTAAAGATTCTCACCGGAAAATTGGAACCTTCGCTGAGAGATTTACCTTCGGGCGAGCGAGTGCAGTTCGAGCGGCTCGGTTACTTCACACCGGACGCCAAAGATACTGGCCCCGAGAAGCCCGTCTTCAATCGGATCGTTGGTCTACGCGACAGTTGGGCGAAGATTGCTAAAAAGTAGCGCTCAGGCAGAACCGCGGAGATGTTTGTAAGGCAAGCGCTCTAGGTTGCTACTGCATGGTCCCGGAGTATCCACAGTAAAACTGCGAGCGGTGATCGGATCGTACGCCGCACGATGAGCAACGGCGGCTTTGACAACAACGACATTCAGCTTCTCCACCGCCACACCCTGGCTGTGCCATTGACCAAGATCGAAGGGCGCGGTCCGAATGGAGGTTAGCAGTAGGGTAAGGCCGCCATGGCGAACGACTGCACACGGGCCCATCTCGGCGTGATCCCCAACCATCGAGGCCAGATGGCTTTGTTTGTTCTCCAACTCGAACCGGCCATCACTGCGTGAAATGAATTCCACCTCCAGCGTGAGGGGGCCGTGGTCGAGTTTGCTCCTTTTGCCTCCGAGCGACAGCGTACGTTTCTGACCGGGCCGACAGTCGGACAACGCCACGACCGATTCCGGATCATTCAGGCAAACCGCTGACTCTTCAATCTGGTGATCTATCAGCGCGCGCAGACAACCGGTACAATCGCCAGGTGCTCCAGCGCCGATATTGTCACTGGGCTCAACGAGCACAGTAAGGCCTTTGACACGATCGCGAATGGCGGTCATGACCTCTTCAATGGGTGTATCGATAACCTCGCCATCCGATTTCCGTTCAAGGGCGAGTTGTTCCAGTTTGTTTAATGCTGTCGTATTGCCAGTGGTGATGGCCTGAAGACTGACGCCGGTGTACGGCGTGTCCGCATAGGCAAACCCTGCAGTAATGTTGAGCGCCCAAATGGCGGGATCCTTCTCCAATTCGCGTGCGCGGGCTTCAAGCGTGCGCATTGGATCTTCGGCCGTTGCTGTGCCGGTGGGAGGCCAAATGATCGGCAATGAACGATGTTCGATCCTTGGAAGTTGGTTAGTTAGCCAGTGATAATCAAGCAGTTGAGCGGCGCGGACGGCACTGACGCGCGCGTCAGTGTGCGGGTTTTCACGGAAACCGATGAGGCAATCGGCGGCCTTAGCCATTTCAGGCGAGAAATTGGCGTGTAAATCGTACACGCCAAAGAGGGGTTTACCGGAAGCTCCGGGCAGCGTGCGGATGCGTTTGAGGAGTTCCCCTTCGACATCGGGTGTGGAC
>WTHG01000449.1 GCA_011523245.1 Verrucomicrobiales bacterium
AGACCAAGGACAAGCTGGTGAACAACGAGATTGAAGGCGTCACCAGCAAGGCCACTTACGATGGTCTGATGCATTTCTTCGATACCAACCCCTCGGTGGCCAAAAAGGTTATCGACAAGGGGCTCACCGCTGCCCGCGCCCGGGAAGCTGCGCGTAAGGCGCGTGAAACCGTTCGCAAAAGCGCCATGACCGGCGGCGGCCTTCCTGGCAAGCTGGCCGACTGTTCTGACCGCGACCCGGCTAACACCGAGCTGTACATTGTAGAGGGTGATTCCGCGGGCGGCTCAGCCAAACAAGGCCGTGACCGGAAATTCCAAGCCATTCTCCCCATTCGAGGCAAACTCATCAATGTGGAGAAGGCCCGCCTCAACAAGGTGCTCGAGAATAAGGAAATCCGGACCATGATCACTGCAGTCGGCACCGGAATCGGTGACGGCGAAGGCGAGGGCGCTTTTGATCTAGAGAAGCTGCGTTACCACAAAGTGATCATCATGACGGACGCAGATGTCGATGGAAGTCATATCCGAACGTTGCTGCTCACCTTCTTTTACCGTCAGATGCGCGATCTGGTGAAGCACGGTTACGTGTACATCGCCCAGCCGCCGCTCTACCAAATCTCCCGAAAAAAACGCGTGGAATATGTGGCTGACGACAATGAACTGAATAAAATCCTCATCGATCTGGGCTCGGAAGATGTCAGCTTGAAATTGTCCGCCAAGAAAAAGCTTAACAACAAACAGGTTAGCGAGATTCTGGAGCTTCTCACGTCACTCGACAAATATGCCCGCTCCATCCAGCGGCACGGCGGGAATTTTGCCGAGTACATCGAGCAACGCAAAAAATCCGGTGAACTCCCGACCCACTTGGTGAAGATTCGCGATGGCAACGAAGAGTCGGTTAACTATTTCCACAGCGACACGGACTTGGCGAAGTTCGGCAAGAAAAACCCCGATCTGAATTTGTTCGGCGATAACGAACCCGAGGAAACGCCTAAGGCCGCGGCCAAAAACGGCAATACCCGTCGCGCATTACACGTGGAACTTCACGAGAGCAAGCCAGTACAGGAATTGCTCGGCAAACTAAGCCGCAAGGGTCTGCCGGTGGAGCATTACGAGGCTCAGGACAAGCCGCTCTTTGAATTGATTGAAGGCGACGATGAACGTGTGCACCCCCTGTTCTCGTTGTCGGATATTCTCGGCACGGTGATTGAGATCGGCCGACGCGGCCTGCAGATCAAACGCTTTAAGGGCTTGGGTGAAATGAATCCCAAGGAACTATTTGAAACCACGATGAACCCCGAGACACGCAAACTCTTGCGCGTGGAGTTGACCGACGCCGTGGAGGCCGAGGAAATGTTCACCAAACTCATGGGCGACGAGGTTAAGCCCCGTCGCGAATTCATCGAGGATAACGCACTGAACGTCCGCAACCTGGATATTTAACTTTAGGAAATGGCAAAGAAAAAGGGCTCCGGGGAGTTGCCCGTATCCAACACTCCTCTTTTTGCAGCAAAGGAAAAGATCGATCCCATCAATGTCGCGGACGAGATCAAGAACTCGTTCCTCGATTACTCGATGTCGGTCATCATCTCCCGTGCCTTACCGGATGCGCGTGACGGGCTGAAGCCCTCCCAGCGCCGTATTCTTTATGCGATGCACGAGTTGTCGCTGTATCCGCCCAAGAAACATTTTAAGTGTGCGAAGATTGCCGGTGACACCAGCGGCAACTATCACCCGCACGGTGAAGCTGTCATTTACCCAACGCTCGTGAACATGGCCCAGCCATGGTCCATGCGCGATACGCTCGTGGATGGCCAAGGTAACTTCGGCAGCGTTGAAGGCGACCCTCCGGCCGCCATGCGTTATACGGAGGCGCGGCTTACCCACTTGGGCGGCTCGCTGATGGCCGACATGGACAAGGCCACGGTCGACTGGGTGCCCAACTATGATGAGCGGCTAATGGAACCCACCGTGTTCCCGGCCTCATTTCCGAACCTACTCGTCAACGGCGGTACCGGCATCGCCGTCGGTATGGCCACCAATATTCCGCCGCATAACCTCGGCGAAATGATTGATGGCATTTGCGCCCAGATCGATAATCCGGATATCGACCTCAAGGGCCTGATGAAACACATTAAGGGTCCCGATTTCCCGACCGGCTGTACCGTCACCGGGCTCAAGCCCGTGGAGGATTATTTCTCCACCGGCAAAGGCTCCATCAAGGTCCGTGGCCGCCTCGGCGTGGAAGAAATGCGTGGCGGTAAACAGCAGATTGTCGTCACCGAGATCCCTTACAACGTCAACCGTGCCACGCTCGTCGAGCGCATTGCTGAGTTGGCTAATGAAAAGATACTCTCCGAGATCACGGCGGTTCGCGATGAATCCGATGAGAACACCCGCGTTGTCATCGAGCTCAAGCGCGATGCCGTCCCGAAGGTGGTCATCAACAATCTCTATAAACACACGCAACTGGCCACCTCCTTCAGCGTCAACATGCTCGCCATTGATCATGGTAAGCCGAAGACGCTGACGCTTAAGGAGGCCATCAACTGCTACATCGAACACCGACGAGAAGTCGTCGTACGCCGCACTCGGTACGAACTCGAAAAGGCCGAGCGCCGCGCCGAAACACTGGAAGGCTACATTATTGCGCTCTCGAATCTTGATAAGTTCATCAAGATCATCCGCGAATCCGCCAATCGCGATGAAGCCAAGGTGAAACTGATGGCCTTCGACTTCACCAAGGCCGCCGTCGAGAAGCTCGGCATCCTGATCCGCGACAAGGCCCGCCTGAACAACGGCCGTTATGAATTCAGCGAAGAACAGGCGAACGCCATTCTCGAACTACGCCTCTATCAACTAACCGGTCTGGAAATTGACAAAATCCGCTCGGAGTACAAAGAGCTCGTTGAGAAGATCAAAGACCTCCTCGACATCCTTGCCAAGGAATCGCGCGTACTCACCATCATCAAGGATGAACTGGCCCTGATTAAGGAAAAGTATGCCACCCCGCGCCGCACTGATCTCGCACCGGACGAGGGCGAAATGTCCATCGAAGACCTCATCGCCAACGAATCGGTGATGATTACCCTCACGCATAACGGCCTAATCAAACGCACCAATACCAGCTCATTCCGTGCCCAACGTCGCGGCGGCAAGGGGGTGATCGGCATGAAAACGCGCAAGGCAACCACCGACAAGGAAGCCAGCGATTTCATCGAGCATTTGTTCCCGGCCAACACTCACGATTACCTGATGTTCTTCACGAACACCGGTCGGGTCTATGTCGAGCGCGTGCATGAGATCCCCGATCTTGGCCGCGCCTCCAAGGGCCGCAGCATTGCCAACGTATTGGAGCTGAAACATGGCGAGAAGATCGCAGACGTCATCCGCGTGGCGGCTGTCTATGGCGATAATAAAGAAGATCTCACCTGGCAACAGGAACGGTGTATCTTCTTCACCACCCGCGCCGGCACGGTCAAAAAGACTGCGCTTAGCGATTTCGCCAACGTCCGCCGTGGCGGAATCATTGCTATTAAGATTGTCCCGGGCGACGCCCTCATTGAGGCCCGTTTCACCACTGGCCATGATGATGTAATTCTCGTTACTGCGGAGGGTATGAGCATCCGCTTCCATGAAGACGGCGTCCGCACCATGGGCCGCGCGGCCGCTGGCGTGAGAGGTATTCGCCTAGGGAAGGATGACCACGTGGTGGCCCTGTCCATTGTCAGCAAGGACGCCACCTTGCTCGTTGCCGGCGAAAACGGCATCGGAAAACGAACGGACTTTGATGATTACCGCGTTCAATCACGTGGCGGCAAGGGCATCAAGACTATGAAGATCACCAAGAAGACCGGCAAGGTTGTTGGCGGCCTCACCGTCCATGAAGGGGACGAGATCATGCTGATCACCGTGGGCGGCCAAATGGTCCGGACTTCAGTGGATGGGGTTCGCCAGACAGGCCGCAATGCCCAGGGCGTTCGCTTGGTGAATGTCGACGAAAAAGATCGCCTGCAGGATATTGCTCCCGTGGTTTCCTCCGAAAAGGAAGAGGAAGCTGCCGGGGAAGAAGAAGCCGAAGAATAGTATCAACAACAGCCCGAGTCCGGGCTGCAACAATCGCCGCTCGCCTAAGGCAATGGTCGAGCGGCTTTTTTGTTGGCCATGAAGATGCCAGATGCTCCGGACAGAGCAGGGGACTTGACTGTCTTTGTTGCTTCGATGGTCATGGAGCGAAATTCGATCCCGAACCGCGGCTTGTGCTTCAATGAAGCTATTGGCCGCGATGCAGATAGCTCATCGCAATAATGCTGTAGGCCGTGACCAAGGGCTTCTCATTCTCCCACCAACGTGAGGCATCCTTGTTTATCCAGGAACCATCCTGATCCTGCTGCCCCATAAGCTTCAGGCCCACTTCTTTACGCCAATCAATTTCCTTGCCGTCGGCCAATTTTAGATTGTCCGTGCCGTAGAAGGTCAGTGCTTTGGTCATGAGATAATAATAATAAAACAAACCCTGCGCTCCCATGCCCGGATTCTCCTTCAAGGTGTAGTTGTCCGTGAGCCATTTTTGAACCGCGGTAACGCGGGGATCGTTCTTGGCCAAATCCGCGTAAGCGTAACTAAGCATGCCGGCGTAACTAATGCTACCGTAGCTTCGAAGCGCCGTACGGCCGGATTCGCTGCCCTTGGCACGACCGGCCATGCTTTTGCCAGGAAAATAGATCATACCACCCTTGTTCTCAGGGTCATCACTAACCCAAGGTTGCTTGTTGTGCGAGCTGAGGTTTTGGCAGTTTTGAATAAACGAAATGGCCGCCTTCCAATTGAGATCATTTTTGGCCTCTGGCGTGTCTTTCACCAGATGTCGGCTGTAATAAATTGCCTCCAGCGCGGTCAGAGTGTTGTTCAAAT
>WTHG01000376.1 GCA_011523245.1 Verrucomicrobiales bacterium
GCTCAAGGCTCAACCGGATCCCGTCAACGGCGGCACATTGCTCGATCACACGATGGTGTTCTTCGGCTGCGGCATGGCTACGGGCACACACTCCACCAAGAACCTTCCACTGCTGCTCGCCGGCGGCGGTTTCAAACACGGCGAGTCGAAGATTTATCCGGAAGAGGATGCCCAGCGCGTGCCGGCGGCGAATCTGTTGCTATCCATGCTGCAAAACTTCGGTGTGAAAGCCGACCGTTTCGGTACCAGCTCCGGCACGCTTACCGGCCTCGAGCGGAAGTCATGAACCGCCCGCGCGGCATCGCATTTCTCCTGCTGCTCGCGGTCGTGCTCCCGCTTGGCCAAGCGCGTGCCGACAAGGCGCTCAATGCTCTGAAGCCGTTTCTAAGGACGCACTGCCTCGAGTGTCACGGGCCGGACAAGCAGAAGAGCGAAATTCGGTTCGACACACTGGGCACGGACCTCACCGACCTGCGCACGCTGGAGATTTGGCAGGATGCGCTGGATCAATTGAACCTCGGCGAGATGCCGCCCAAGAAAGCCGCGCAACCGAAGCGCGCGGACACCGCCCAGTTTATCGATGCCCTCAGCACGCGGCTGGAGCTGGCTTACGCGCAGCGGAAAAGCACCGGCGGCCAAACGGTCATCCGTCGCCTGAACCGCCTCGAGCTGCGCAGTACCTTGCGCGATCTGTTGTACCTTCAGGGCGCCGCCTATCGTCCCGGCGCAGTGAGCGGGCTGGTGGACAACAACGGCAATGGCCGCGTGGAACGACAGGGCAACGATCCGGTACGCTTCTTTCCCGAAGACGAATTGGACGAGGGCTTTGCGAACATCGGCGACCGGTTGGTGATGTCCGATTTCCTGCTCAAGCTCATGCTCGGTGCGGCGGAAGAAACGATCGGCGCCGCCACGCACCCAGGACCGAAGCCTTCGGTGGAGCCTCGCGAGTTTGCTGCACCCTTTGTGCAGGGCCGCAAGCTGGGCCAACGCACGATTGAAACCGTGGCCCGTGAGGAATTTCACAAGGAGGTCGACCTGCTCACGCAGCGTTATTACGAGGGCGGCGATGGTCGGCTGGTGCCGCGCGAGCTGGGCGGCGGCGTGCGCGTCTCGGGACGGTACCGTGTGACAGTGGAGGTTTCCGGGCATAACCAGAAACATCCGTGGGATGAACTGGCTAAGACGGATCAATCGCAGCCATTCAAGATTGGCCTGCATGTGGCCGACGCGCGCAACGGCGGCATTGGCGGGCCCACTTCGCGCACGGTGCAGGTGTGGGATTTGCCCGGCGATGGCAAGCGGCGGACGTTTAGCGCCGAACTGTGGATCGACGACACGTGGATGCCGTGGGTCGGCTGGGAGAACGGCCCGTACGATCGAAATTTCCGCGCCGAGCGGTTGGTGGAGAAATATTATCCGGCGCAATTCAAACCGCGCCCGGACCGCAAGGCGGTGCCGAAGCAAGTGTACGACGCATGGCCGGTGGAGATGGCGCGCGTGCTGCTTAAGGCCGGTTACGCCGGTCCGAACGTGCGCGTGCATCGGCTGAAGCTCGAACCGCTGATCGACCAATGGCCGCCGCGCAGTCACGTGGCGTTGTACGGCAAGGGGCCGGTGGCCAAGGCGGATGTCGAAAAGCTGCTGAAAGATTTCGCCATGCGCGCTTGGCGCCGGCCGGTGACCGATGCGGAAGTGGCGCCGTACGTGAAACTCGTGCACGGGTTGATGGAGGATCCCAAGCCAAATCAAGCCAAGCCGCTGGGCGCGATCAAGGATTTGAAATACCGCGTGTATCACGGCAAATGGACCAAGCTACCGAAATTCGACGAGTTAAAGCCGGCAGCCGAGGGTGCGTTGGCCGACGGGTTAATCGACATTCGACCCGCGCGAAAGCCGGATTATTACGGCATGGTGTTTGAAGGCCGGCTGGAGACGCCGGTGGCCGGCGAGTACGAATTTGAACTGGCCTCAGACGATGGCTCACGCCTGCTGGTTGCCGGCCAAAAAGCCATCGAGCACGACGGTTTGCACGGCGCCTCCACCAAGCGCGGCAAGGTACGCCTGACCAAGGGCACGCACGCGATTCGGCTGGAGTATTTTGCGTATGGACGGCCGAACAGCCTGCGACTGGCCTGGAGCGGGCCGGGTATTGCCAGTGCGCCGCTCTCGGTGATGCCGGCCGCGCCGCAGCCAGTGGTGGGCAATCCCGACGAAGCCCGCGCTATCCGCGCGTTGCAGGCGGGCTATACGGCGTTGCTGTGTTCGCCGCGCTTTTTGTACCTGCGCGAAAACGCCGGCGACCTCAACTCGTATGCGCTGGCCTCGCGCCTCAGTTACTTTTTGTGGTCCTCGATGCCCGACAAAACGCTCTTCCGTCTCGCCGCAGAAAACAAACTGCGCGAGCCGTCCGTGATGCGCGCGCAGGTGGAGCGCATGTTGAAGGATCCCAAGGCCGAGGCGTTTGTGCAGAATTTCACCACCACCTGGCTGCGGCTGGACAAGCTCGGGAAAATGCCGCCGGAGAAGGGCGGGCCGTTCCGGTTTTATCACGACCGCAGAATGGAGCCGATGCTCTCGAAGCAGGCCGTCGCGTTTTTTGCCGATGTACTCCAGCGCAACGAGCGCATCACCACCTTCATCCATTCCGACCACACGTACCTCAATGCCCACATCGCCCGCTGGATGTACGGCCGCGATGATGTGCCCGGCGAAGGCATGATCCGCGTGCCCACTCACGATCCGCGCCGCGGCGGCATTCTCACCATGCCCGCCGTGATGACCGCCACCGCCAACGGCGTGGACACCTCGCCTATCGTGCGCGGCGTTTGGTTGCTGGAAAACATCCTCGGCACACCGCCCTCACCTCCGCCGCCGGATGTCGAGCCGCTCTCGCCCGACTTGCGCGGCGCCAAGACCATTCGCGAACAACTCGAGTTGCACCGCAAACACGAGGCCTGCGCCAGTTGCCATCGCAAGATTGACCCGATGGGATTCGCTTTCGAAAACTTTGATCCTGTCGGCCGCTGGCGCACCCATTACCGCACTGATGGTCGGCCGCAAATTGATCCGGCCACTGAGCTGCCCAACGGCGATCAACTCGCCGACATCGTCGCCTTCAAGCAAATGCTCCTGAAACGCGAGCCGGATTTCGCCCGGTGCCTTACGGAGAAAATGCTTATCTACGCCACCGGCCGCCGCCTGGAGCCCCTCGACCGTGGCGAGGTCAACAAAATCACCACCGTTCTCGCCAAAAACGGCAACCGCCTCCGCGACCTCGTTCACCTCGTGGCCACGAGCGAGATTTTTTTGCAGAAATGAACGAGGCTCCTTCGCCTGCTCTCATTACACTCGCCACTTGCCTCAACTCTCTTCATGCACGACCATCGGGTCTCTATGAAAACACGTTGGATCTATTTGTTTCTGTCTTTCGTCTTCAGCCTCGATTTGTTGGGAGGCTCTAAGTTTGCCATTCCAGCTACGGATGATGGATTGCCGGGGGAGGGGCCGATCCGGCGTTATCAGTGGTTTCAGAATCTTTGGGAAAAGAAACGGACCGGCTGGGCGACCCGTGTGCGAAAGGACATGGGTTCGCTGGTGTTCCTAGGCGATTCCATCACGCAGGGATGGGGCGACCAGTTTCGTGGACACTTCAAGGGCGTGAAGGTGGCCAACCGCGGCATTAGCGGTGACACTACGCGCGGCGTGCTCATCCGCCTGAAGGAGGATGTGTTGGCGCTCAACCCCAAGGGCGTGGTGCTGCTTATCGGCACCAACGACCTCGAGGAAGGCGCCGCGCCGGAAATTATTGCCGGCAACCTCAAGCTCATCATTGCCGCCCTTAAGAAACATAATTCGAAGATGCCGATCATTCTCTGCAACACCTTCCCCAGCTCGGCGAGCAAGAAGCGGCCGGCGGATCAGATTCAAAAGATCAACCAACTCTACTTTGCTGCCGTGAAAGGCGATCCGCAGATCACCGTGCTCGATACCTGGCGGCTTTACGCCGATGCCAAGGGCGATGCGAAGAAGACTGAATTTCCCGACCTGCTGCATCCGAATCAACTGGGCTACGACAAATGGGCCGCGGCATTGACGCCACTGCTGGCCACGCACGGGTTCATGGAGACCATCATTCCGGCATTCGAACGCGAAGCCGGGTTTGTGAGTCTCTTCAACGGCAAAGACCTCACCGGCTGGGGATTCCGTAATCAACGCACGCAGGAGAAGACGGCCACCTTTGATGGCAAAACGGCCAGCCATGACGGACGGTACCGCGCCATCAACGGCCGCCTCGTGGTGACCACGCCGCCCGAGGGCCGGCGCATTCAACAGCTCTGGACCACCCGCGAGTTTCCCAAGAATTTTATTTTGAAACTCCAGTTCCGCGCCACGCCCAATGCCGACAGCGGCGTGTTCATTCGCCGTCCTCAACTCCAGTGCCGCGACTACATTCTCGCCGGTCCGTGGAAGGACCTCAAAAAATATAAGCCGCAGGATTGGAATGAAATCGTCGTGGTTGTGAAAGACGGCATTGCTCACTGCACTTGCAACGGGGAAGTGCTCAACGCTGAGTTTAAGGTGCCCGCAAACGGTCCTATCGGGCTGGAAGGCGATCGTGGCCAAATGGAATACCGTCACATTCGGCTGAAGGAATTGGAATAGTTTCGAATAGATTCGAATAGATTCGAATCGCCCTGGCGGAAATTCTGTCGGATCATTTGCAGAGAATGGTGGCGGTGAATACATCCCAAGACTTCGCAGGTTTCTTTAAAGGGAAACTTGGCGCGATTGTTTTTTTGACGGCTTTCTGTTTAAACCCGGCACAGTTGGTGGCGGATGAGCCGAAGGCGGACTTGGAACAATTTCGCAAGGCGGTGGAGCCAATGCTGAAGCGGGCGTGTGTGGGG
>WTHG01000063.1:0-3056 GCA_011523245.1 Verrucomicrobiales bacterium
CGCCAAGGCACTCACGCCGGACCAACGCGAAACACGCCGACAAGCTGCCAACCAGTTGGCCGGTGTGCGCAAGGACATTCAAGGCCTGCTGGCCAAGGGACCGCAGGCCGCCCGCGTGTACACGGTCATCCCGCAAAACCCCGGCGTCACGCAGGTGCTTGATCGTGGCAACGTGCTCAATCCAATTGGAGCCGTAGCCCCCGCGGGCATCCCGGCGATCAAGGCAGTTAAGTCGGATTTCGGACTGGCCAATAACGCGCCGGACAAGCAGCGACGCGCCAAGCTTGCCGAGTGGATTACCCACGCGGACAATCCGCTCTTTGGGCGCGTGATCGCCAATCGCGTGTGGCATTATCATTTCGGCGCGGGCCTGGTGAACACGCCCAATGACTTCGGTTTCAGCGGCACCGCGCCTTCACACCCCGCCCTGCTCGATCATTTGGCGTTATATTTGGCCGACCAAAAATGGAGCCTCAAGGCGCTGCACCGTTACATCGTCACCTCCGCCACTTACCGGCAATCCTCGCGCCTCAACGCCGCCGCGATGAAGGTCGATGCCGGCAACCGCCTGCTCTGGCGCATGAGCCCGCGTCGCATGGCCGCCGAAGAAATGCGCGACACCATGCTCGCCGCGTCCGGCAAACTGAACCGGGAACTCGGCGGAGTGGGCTATCGCGACGTGCGCGCGTACTCGTTCAAGGGCAGCAACTTTTATGATATCATCCCGCAGGATAAACCCGAACAGTTCCGCCGCACCATCTACCGCTTCAGCCCGCGCGGCGCCCGGCGGAATCTGTTGGACACCTTCGATTGCCCTGACTCCTCTGCCCTCGCTCCGGACCGTGCCACCACCACCACCCCGCTTCAATCTCTTGCGCTGATGAATAATCGCTTTGTGCTCAGTCAATCCACCATATTTGCCGATCGCCTCTCTACGGAGGTGGGTGAGGATATCAAGTCACAGCTAAGTTTGGCTCACAAACTTACACTTAGTAGGGCAGTTTCTCCCGAGGAAATGGCTTTGGCTGTTGATTTCGTGAAAAATCACGGCATGGCGGCTTATTGCCGTGTTTTACTTAATACGAACGCGTTTTTGTATATAAGGTAAACGCCAAAAAAGTCGTTAAAGCATTTTATACCGGTCTATTCTTAATTCTCGCGCCCTGAGAAAGAGCGTTAGCTTCTCGAAAGTGAGGCGGCGCATTAGTCTGGAATTTTATTCCACTTTGGATCATCTGAGGGGGGTGCAACCCAAGCTTCTCCTGTTTTCTTATTGAGCTTCAACAAGGCATCTCCCTCGAACATAAACTCAAACTTACCTTTGTCGTCATCATCAAATTCGTCGTTTGCCCATGCTCCTAAAATCAGACCGACAAAAAGCGCAGCAATGATTTTTAAGTTCGGCGATATACCGCCACTTTGTTTTTCGTAATCTGTGGTTTCAGACATGCCGTAACCATTCGCCAAACCCGAGCAAACGGCAATGATTGAACTCATAAATATTTACCACGCAACTTACCGATATGTGTACCGCATTGTAGCTCGTAAAGTTTCATGAGATGGTGGGGAGGAAGTGCGTTTCTATTTCTTTAAGGCCGCCGACCATTTCGGAAGAGATGGGTATTCAAAGTACTTCATTTTCGTTGGATATTCGAGTTCGGCGGCGTAGGGTTGGGGTGTGATGTCTGGCATCTATGTGCAATGCTGTTTTTGCGGACAACGCACAGCAGTAGCTATAGATGAAACGGATGGCATACAGACCGTCATTAGTGATTGTGAAGTATGCTGCCGGCCCTTAACCCTCACTGCTGAAATTGATGGCGGAGAGGTTTTGTGGATCGAAGTTTCAGTTGAGTAATATAACCCGTCCAACCAAACAGCCCGATCTTTTCCCGACTACGCAGTGATCCCCCAAAATCAGTGTCATGGCACACTTCCAAATCTCGGAAAATCCCGCTCATTATACCATCATAAATGAAGCAACAACTGGTTTCATTTTGGGTAATCTTCATCCACTTATTTTGCATCTGAGTTGAGCTTTTTTTCTCTATAGGTTTGTATCCGAGAACATCAGAGATTTTTTAATCCGATTGATTAGTTGCGATTTTCCAGAATTGTGAGAATATTTGCCCACCATGTTAAATTTAATGAAGTCCTTGGGAGTAATCATAGCAGCAGTCGCATTATTTACAGCCTGCGGGGAAGCACTGGTTAGTCAGGTAGGCGGAGAAATTGATAAAGCCGCCGGTGAATGCGAGCAATGCGCTCACTGCGAAAGTGGCACCGAATTAGTAGACAAAAAAAATGATTCAAATATAGCCGATGAGGAATCTGCCTTGGCGAGCGATAATGCGGAAGTCCCTTCAGAGAATGGTGCTGAAGAAGAGGGCTCGGCTGAGAAAGATGTAAAAGAGGACTCTTTAGAGGCAAACGGTGAAGAGGAGTCAAAAGAAGCTCTCGAACAGGATAAATAGACCCGCTAACTTCAAGAAGCCCGTGCCAACTTACGTCTACGAAACCATTCCTCGACGCCCGAAGGAAAAGCCAACTCAATTTGAATATTGGCAATGGATGAAGGACGAACCTCTCACCAAACATCCACAGACGGGCCAACCTGTCCGACGCGTTATTTCAGGTGGAATTTCGATCTCATCCAAAAACAGTTGCTGCGCCACATCCACAGGGTCTTGTTGCGGGTAAACGCCCGGGCCATGTCGGGGCACAGAAAATACCCCCTCCCTGCGTTTCCCGCCGCGAGATACTTGAGTGGTCCACATGGGGTCTCACGGGTGCCGCTTTAACGAATCTCGTCCAGGCGGCCCCACAGCCGGTCAGTCATTTTCCAGCCACCGCCAAGCGCGTAGTGCATGTGGTTTTGATGGGTGGCTTAAGCCACATCGATTCGTTTGACTATAAGCCAGACCTCGCAGAATTTCACGGCAAGCCTCTACAATTCAAGGAACGACCCGCGACCTTTTTCAACCAGATTGGCTTGATCCGAAAAAACGACTGGGCCTTCAAACAGCGTGGCAAGAGCGGCCTATGGGTCTCGGATT
>WTHG01000063.1:3156-4897 GCA_011523245.1 Verrucomicrobiales bacterium
AAAAACGACTGGGCCTTCAAACAGCGTGGCAAGAGCGGCCTATGGGTCTCGGATTTGTTTCCGCATCTGGCGACCTGCGCTGATGAATTGGCAGTGGTGCGCTCGATGGTCGGCACATCAGCCAATCACACACCGGCAACCTTCGAGGAACTGAGCGGGTTCCAACTGAATGGCTTTCCAGTAATGGGATCGTGGGTGTCGTACGGGTTGGGATCCGAAACGAACAATTTACCGACTTACGTGGTGTTTCCAGACTCACGCGGTTATCCCGCCGGTGGCACGATCAACTGGTCCAACGGCTTCCTGCCCTCCGCCCATCAGGGCGTGGCCTTCGGCAACGGCGACACGATCATTCCCGATCTCAAACCCGCCCAGCAGATAACCGCGGAAACCGAGACGGCCAGCCGCCAATTACTAAAGGCCATGAACCGGAATGATCTGGCAACTTTCGGTGCGGAGGACGCGCTCATTGCCCGTATGAGAAGCCACGAGCTGGCCGCTCGTATGCAGCTGGCAATCCCTGAAGTAACCGACCTGAATCGCGAAACCGAAGTTACCCGCGAGAGCTATGGCCTCAACAAAAATGAAACCAAAGATTTCGGCCGCAACTGCCTGATGACCCGCCGCCTGCTTGAGAAAGGCGTGCGCTTTGTGCAGCTCATCTCCGGCGGCTCCTTCGGTTCTCCGCGCATCAATTGGGACGGCCACGAGGACATGCGTCGCAACCACAACCGCGAAGCCGTCCGCATCGATCAACCGGTTGCCGCGCTCATCAAGGACCTCAAGCAACGCGGCATGCTCGAGGACACACTCATCCTCTTCACCAGTGAATTCGGCCGCACGCCCTTCACCCAGACCGGCGGCAACAAGCTGGGCACCGGCCGCGACCACAACATGTATGGCTTCAGTCTCTGGATGGCCGGTGGCGGCGTGAAGGGCGGCACCGCCTACGGCAGCACCGACGAGATTGGCTGGAAAACCGTCGAGCAACGCGTGCACTGGTACGATTTTCACGCCACCGTCCTGCACCTGCTCGGCATGGACCACGAACGCCTTACCTTCTACCACAACGGCATCGAACGCCGCCTGACCAACGTCCACGGTCACGTCATCAAAGAGCTACTCGCCTGATTTGAATTTATGAAAAAAATCCTCTCTGCAATCATGTTGATGGCCGCCCTAAGTGCCCATGCAACAGATAAAAAACCCGTGAAGGTTTTCATTCTGGCCGGGCAATCGAACATGGAAGGCAAGGGCGGGATTGACCCTCTGCTAAACCACCAAATCAAGGCGCCGGATACAAAGGAGTTTTTTGCGCACTTTCACAAAGACGGAAAATACATCGAGCGTGAGGATGTGTGGATCAATTTCCTGAATCGGCGCGGCCGGCTAACAGTGGGCTTCGGCTCGCCCGGGCGCATCGGACCGGAGCTGGAATTCGGCCACGTGGTGGGCGATCACTACGAGGAGCCAGTACTGATCATCAAGACGGCTTGGGGCGGCAAAAGCATCGGGCGCGATTTCCGGCCGCCAAGCTCGGGATTGCCTCCCAAAGAGGAGCTAGATGAAGCAGTCAACAATTTGGTGAACCGCGAATACAACAATCTTGTGCGCAACGCTATGAATAAGGCCAAGAAGGATAATCCTAAGGTCACACGCAAGGAAATCGAAGCGCAGCTTGAGGTAACCAAAGAGATGATCCTGAAAGAAGAAAAGCATTTAGAGCAAGACATAATTGTAG
>WTHG01000098.1 GCA_011523245.1 Verrucomicrobiales bacterium
ACACCAACCTGCGTCTCTTGCAAATGCATCAGAAGAGCGGTCACGCTGCGGGTAATCGCACGGTGACGGTGGAGTTGTCGGGCCTGCGGGTGGGGAATTTTGTGCTGACCACGTTCCCTGGCGAACTCACCGTGCCGGTGGGGTTGAACATCAAGCGCGCGGCTAAACATCCGCACGCCTTCGTGGCGGGTTACACCAACGGTTATGTGCATTACGCACCCACGGCGGAGCAGTTGAAAAACATCGGCGGGGCCCAGGAGGACAGCGATTGCATGCTGGCACCGGAATGGCAACCGCTCTATGAGGCACGGGCGGTGAATATGATCCGCCAATTGCTGCGCTAGGAAGGCTCTTAAGTCTACACCATCTTGTGGAATTCCTCCCAGCCCTTGCGGCGGGCGGGCCCTTCGAGCAGAGCGTTGGCGCGGTCGTTGTTGATGAACTGCTCCCGTTTCCGGTCGAAATTCAGTTCCTCATTCAATGTCTGACAGACGATGCCGAGCATCAGCGTTTTGGTGAGGTCACCGGCAATGCTGAAGGGCGACAGCGTTTGGTCTTCGCCTTTGCAAGCGGCGGTGAAGCTGGCCCCATGATTAAACTTGGGCCCGTTAGGCTTCAGGGCCTCGGCATATTGCTCACGGTATTTGGGATCGGCGGAGATAATGTTGGAGGAACCGCTGTGGGAACCACGTGTGAGGGCGTATTTGCCGTCAGCACGATGCAGCAAGGTGCCGGCCCCGCCAAGACGAGGGTTCTTGCCATTGACGTGATATTGCTCGGCCACCTTGGGATGATAACCGCCGCCGTCTCGCCAGGTGAGTTCCACGGCCGGCAGTTTTTTGCTGCGCGCTGGGAATTGCATTTTGATATGCGAGCTGAGCGGGAAGATGACGTTGTTGTGGTCTTCCATCAAGAGCGGCGAAATTTGGGTCGGCTGGCCGAGCTTCAGGAAGTCATGCGCGAAATCAATAATGTGCGCGCCCCAATCTCCCAGCATGCCGTTGCCATAGAGGTAGAAGGCGCGCCAATCAAAGGGATGATACAGTTTGTTGAACGGCTTCATCTCCGCCGGCCCGCACCAGAGATCCCAGTTTAACGATTTGGGTTGCTCCTCGGCCTTGGGGAAGGTGGAGATGCGGCGGTTCTTATCCATGAAAAACAGGCCGGGTGATTTCCAGGCGTCAATCCGGTTGATGCCATCTACGGCCCCGGCTTTGAGCAGTTGGGCGAACTGAATGGACCCGCCGGAGGTATGGCCCTGATTTCCCATTTGTGTCACGACACCGAATTTCTTTTCCGCTTTCATCAACAAATCCGCCTCGCGATAGGAATGGGTCAGCGGCTTTTCCACGTAGACGTGTTTGCCCATGGCCATGGCCATCATGGTGGCCGGAAAGTGTGTGTGGTCCGGTGTCACCACGGTCACCGCGTCGATGTCCTTGTCCATCTTTTCCAGCATCACGCGAAAATCAGCAAACTGTTTCACGCCGGGATAGCGCTTGAGGTTGGCCTCGACGCGGCGCGCGCTGAAATCCACATCAGCAAAAGCCACCGGGGTAGCGGCGCCATTGGCGGACACGCTCGGAATAACGCCCGAGGCCCGGCCGCCCACGCCCACACAACCGAGATTCACCCGTTTACTTGGCGGCTGTTTGCCTTCGGCCGAGCGGCCAGTGGCCAAGTAGGAGGGCAGGAGGGTGAAGCCGAAAGTGGCGGCGGAGGATTTCTTCAAAAAGTCGCGTCGCGTCGTGTTTTGCATGGGCAAAGTATGACGTCACCGGGGCAAGACTGAACAGGATAAATGCATTGCCGCCCGCGGCGGGCGGTTTACAGTGGGGGCATGAAGCTCATCCTCGGAATGATCGCGGCTTGTGCACTGTCTGTTACGGCGGCGGACAAGGACTTTCAACCCCTCTTCAATGGCAAAGACCTCACCGGCTGGCAGGGCATGGGTGGGCCGATGACCAATTGGGTAATCAAGGACGGCGTGCTCTCCTGCACCGGCAAGGGCGGTTCCCAGTGGATTGCCACTCAGGAGGAATACGGAAATTTCGAACTCAAACTCGAGTACAACATCCCCGAGAATGGGAACAGCGGCGTGTTCATTCGCGCCCCCAAGAACGGGGCCCCGTGGGTGGCCGGTCTGGAGATACAGGTGCTCGATGATTACGGTCCCAAATGGAAAAATCTGAAGCCCGTGCAATTCACCGGCTCCATTTATGCCGTACAAGCACCCAGTTCGCGTGTCACCAAGAAGGCTGGCGAATGGCAGTCCATGCGTATCCGCTGCAACGGCACTCAATGCTGCGTCTGGATCAACGGCAAATGCATCATCGACGCCAACCTCTCGAAACTGGCGCCCAAGGCCAAAAACGTTACCGGTCTGAAACGTACCCAGGGATTCATCGGGCTGCAAAACCACGCCTCTCCTGTTTATTTTCGAAAAATCCAGATCAAGCGACTCCCGTGAAGTTGGCGGGAGTGATCATGGCCCTTTGGGTTGGCGGCTGCTTGGCGGCGATACCGGATATTTCCACCGTTCCTACAGATCTCGTTTTGCCGAAACTAGCTTCCGGCAATCCGGCGGCTGGGAAGCGGGTGAAACAGGTGCATCCGGATTGGAAGCAGACGAAGGTCTATCATCTGTTGTACCTGCCCAAGGATTGGCAACCGGGCAAACGCTATCCGGTGATCGTGGAATACGCCGGCAACGGGCCCTATCAAAATCGGTTTGGGGATCTCAGCACTGGCCATCCGGAAGGAAGCAAGATGGGCTACGGCATCACTGCAGGCCGCGGATTTATCTGGGTGTGTATTCCCTATCTCAATTCTGCCGGCACGCGAAACGTCACGCAATGGTGGGGCGATAAACCGACCCATGATCCGCAGCAAACTTTGGCTTATTGCAAAAAGGTCGTCCCATGGATTTGCCAACACTACGGCGGAGATCCCAAGCGCGTTGTGCTCTGTGGGTTTTCTCGGGGCGCCATCGCCTGTAACTATATCGGTTTATACGATGACGAGATTGCCAGGCTGTGGCGGGCATTCATTCCGTATAGCCATTACGACGGCGTACATCGCTGGGGCTATCCCCGGTCGGACAAGGCTTCGGCATTGAAGCGCTTGCAACGTCTCGGGGCGCGTCCTCAATTCATTTGTCACGAAGGCGCCGGCGTCTCGGCCACGCGACATTACCTGAAAGAAACCGGAGTTGCCGGCAATTTCACGATACGCGCTACCGGCTTTCGGAACCATAACGACGCCTGGTTGCTTCGTCCCTCGCCGGCGCGCAAGGCTCTTCGGGCTTGGTTGGAAACCGTGCTGAGGGATTGATCGTTGTCAATAGTTCCCACTTGTTCATTCAATCCCCCGGCGCGATAAGGTGTGTGGAGTAATTATGAAGGAGGCGATTCTCAAACAGTTTCCCGATTTGGTTCAGGTGTGGGGTCCAAAATTCCTAGTAGCAATATTGCTCTTGGCCGTGTTTTGGCTGGCATCGCGCTTTATTCGCAAAGCGATCTTTGCCGCCGGGGACAAGGCGGATTTGGAATATCCGGTTGTGCGGTTGATGGCAATGGCGGCGCGGGTGACGTTGTTGATGGCTGGGTTGGTGACCGCGCTGGGAACGTTGGGTGTCGATGTTTCGGCGCTGGTGGCGGGGCTGGGGTTGACCGGTTTTGCGCTGGGGTTTGCGATTAAGGATACCATTTCCAACATCCTCGCCGGAGTGTTGTTGCTGGTGTACCGGCCGTTTTCCAAGACGGACTACGTGGAGGTGAAAGGGATGGAGGGCGAGGTGACGGCGATCGATTTACGTTACACCACGCTACAGCATGACGGGCAAAAGATTCTGTTGCCGAATTCGCTGCTGTTTACCAACCCGATCACGATCGGCAAACCCAGTGAAGGGTAGGGTGCGTTACCTCACTTTTTCTTCCCGGTTTCGCCGGCCAATTTCCGAGCGATAAACTGACGCACCTTGGGGAGCTTACAGTTTGCCACTAGCTTGAGGGCTTCGTTGCGGTGTTCGGTGACGGCGGGGTTGATGCCGTACCAAACCATGAGCGGGAAAACAGCGTCTTTGGCGAAGGTATCCTTCGAAACGAGGGCGTTGGCGAGGGGCCAGCGGTCTTTCAGGGGCAATTTTTGCAAAGCCCCGGCAAGGTGGAGTTGCACAAGGCCAGCCTTATCCTTGGCGGCCATTTCGATGAAGCGCTTCTGGGTTTTGGTGGAAAGCGGACCCTGATCAATGAGCAGTTTGATGGCCCAGGTGCGGATGTGTTCGCGTTCGTCGTTGGTCTGCTCGAGCAGCCAGTCTTCATCCGCGGAGCCGATGGCGTTTAGGGTCCACATGGCGCGCAGGGCGGTGGGGGTGGAGGAAGTGAGCTGGTAGGTGTTCATCAGCTTGAGGGCGGCCTTGGTGAGATCCTGCCCGGCGGTGGCCCGTTGTTGGATTAGTTGGCGGGCTTGGCGGCTGTACCATTCGTTAGGGGAAGCGACACTCTCGGCGAGATCGTCATTGGACCACTCGTTGAGGTTGACTTTGGTCGCCTCGGTTTTGCCGTGGGAGATGCGGAAGATGCGGCCGCTGGTGCGGTGAATGCCGTCGTTGTCGTGGCATTCACCGATGTCGGACCAGTCGAGCACGTACACGCTGCCGTCGGGCGCGTAGCTCAGCTCGATGCCGCGGAACCATTTGTCCGTGGTGCGCATGACATCGGGCGCGTGTTTGCCGACATAGCCGGCACCTTTACGGTGCAGCGTGTCATGGTTGATGCGCAGGCCGTGAAGGTTGAGCGTGAAGACGCCGCCCCGATATTTGGTGGGCCAGTTGTCGCCAAGATAAATCATCATGCCGGTGTGGGCATGGCCGCCGCCGGCGGCATCGGTGCCG
>WTHG01000151.1 GCA_011523245.1 Verrucomicrobiales bacterium
GATGGCCACCTTGTCCGGCGTGAGGTATTTGGCGGCGACGCGTTGGATATCGTCCTTGGTCACTGCAGCGATTTTGGCGCGAAAGTTTTTGTAATACGCCGGATTCTTCGCCAGCCGTCCGGTGAATTCCTCGCTGGCAAAGGTGCCGGCCACGGCTGTCTTGGTCTCGAACGCCTGCGGGAAGGTCTGGATGTAACTGGCTTTGGCCGTCTCGATTTCCTTATCGGTCACCTGTTCCTGCGTGATCTTACGCATTTCCTCGAGGACAATCTGTGCGGCGTACAGCACCGTGCGCGATTTGCTCTGGTAACCGGCCACAAAAGTGCGCGGGAAATAGGTGCCACCCGGGAAATAGGAATAGGCGCTGTAGGCTAAGCCTTCATCCGACCGCACACGGTTGGTAATACGGCTGGTGAAGCCGCCGCCACCGAGGATATCGTTCATCACCTGCACGGCGTAGTAGTCCGGATTATCGCGTAGGATACCGGGCAACATGATGTCCACGCGGCCCTGATTTACTTCCTTGTCCACTAGGTACACGCCCGGCTTGGCAAATTGTTTGTTGGTCGGCACCGGCTTGGCGGCTTGTCCTCGGTATGGCCATTTGGCGAACAAGGTCTCGAGTTTGGCAACCATCGTCTTACGATCAAAATCTCCGCTCACGGCTACCACAAAATTGCGCGGATGAAACCATGCCTGATGAAAGCCACGCAGGTCCGTCTCGGTGATCGACTCAATCGAAGCCTTGGTCGTCACTTGGCTGCGGAAAAAGTGATCGCCGTAAGCCAGTCGAATCAACTCCCGCCGCTCGATATTGCGCGAATCATCGTTGCGCTGCTTCATCGCCTGCAGTTGCTGGGTCTTATAGAGATCAATCCGGTTCTTCTGGAAACGCGGTACCGTGAGAACTTCACGCAACATCGACAGACCTTCGTCCAGATCCTTGGACAGCAGGTTTACACCCACACTACCGGAGGTATCGCCCACGCTGGAGGATAAGCCCGCGGCGAGAAAAGCCAATCGCTCCTCGAGCTCCTCCGCGCTACGGTTCTGGGTACCGCCTTTGCTCAGCAGATATCCCGTCATGGCCGCGAGCCCTTCCTTACCTTTCGGTTCATTGTATTTGCCCGTGCGCACGAGGATGGAAATACTCACCAACGGCAACTCACGATTCGGCACCACAAACGCCACCGGCCCGCTCTTAAGCGGCACGCGGTACTGGGTCCCATTGGGCGGCTCGTAGGTCAGCTTGGGAAACGACAGCTTCTCCGGTCGATCCGGAATCTTCGCTGCCAAGCCTGGCAGGACCAGCGTCAGTAATAGTCCAAAAACGATCGTCTTATTATTCATCGATTCAAATCCGTTTACTCTATTTCTTGTCCAATTCCGCAATCCGTTTGCGCAGCACGGTGCGGATCACCTTCATCACCGGCGGTGCCTTGGCCCCGGCCTGTTCCATTTGTGCCTCCAAGCTCGCCAATTGTTTCTTCAGTTCCTCGAGGTTTTTGTTCGCGTTGATGCTGCTGCTCATCTTGCGGGCCATAGCTTTGGCCTGCGCGTCCAGCCCAGCCAGCAATGGATCCTCATCCCCGCCGCCCGTGCCCGGCTTGCGCGTGTAGATCGCAACGGCGCGGTTTTCCTTGATGAAATATTTTTTGGCCACGCGCTGCAAATCCGCCGGGGTTACCGCTTGGATTTTTGGCCCAGCTTCATTGATCTCGCGCCAGTTGCCCAGACCTTCGCTGCGCATGATCTGCATCAGGATCGGGTGATTGGAACTCAACCTTCGATACTCCGCTGCGGCAAAGTTGTTCTTCACCTTCTGCAATTCCTTATCCGGCACGGGCTCGGTTTTGATCTGCTCAATCAACCTGTAGATCGCCTGCTCGGCCATCTCCGGCGTATTGCCCTCGGTGATCTCCGCGCCCATATTAAACTCCCCGGCGTACTTACGTGCGCCCTGCCAGGCCCATGTGTCGGTCGCCAGTTTCTTCCCCAGCACCAGCTCCTTATGCAGGCGCCCTGTGCGCGTGCTCAGAACCTGTGCCAACACGCTCAGGGGATACGTATCCTTGTGCCCGAACGCTGGCGTGTGCCAGTAGATGTCCACATTCGGGTTTGTCTCCGCCTCGGCGTAAAACCTTTTCTCGGCCTTTTGGGGTTGCTCCAAGGTTACTACGTCCGGCGGTAGACCTTCACCTTTTTTCAGGCGGCCAAAATATTTCTCAGCCAGAGCTAGTGCCGGTTTGGATTTGAAATCACCCACCAACACCAGCGTCAGGTTTTGCGGCATGTAATAGGTCGCATAAAAGGCGTCAGCCTGTTTTTTGGAAATCGCCGGGATATCCGACGGCCATCCAATAATTGGCCAGCTATAAGGGTGAGATTCCCAAAAGAGCGAATTGAAGCTCTCGAAAAATTTCCCTAACGGCGTGCTCTCCGTGCGCATCCGGCGTTCTTCGAAGACCACATCGCGTTCCGCATAAAATTCGCGGAACACCGGCCGCAACAACCGCTCGCTCTCCATCCACATGAACAGCTCCAGTTTATTCGCCGGTACGGTAATGAAATATGCCGTGTGATCGTAGCTCGTGTAGGCATTCATCCGGCTGCCGCCGTTGGCCGTGTAAATCCGGTCAAACTCGTTCTTCACGATCACCTTACGATGATCCTCCACCAACTTTTTGAACGCCTCATTCAACCGCTTCCATTCCGTCGTCTTCTGATCCGGATCCTGCAAATCGGTGATCTCGCCCCGGCGCCACATCGCGCGCATCCGGCGTTCCTCCGCCCGCATCGCGTCCCGCACCTTTTCCTGCGCGGCAATGATCTCCAGATCCTTCTCGTAATCCTTCGTGCCAATCGTCGGGGTGCCCTTGAACATCATGTGCTCAAACAAATGCGCCATACCCGTGATACCCGGTCGTTCGTCCACGCTGCCCACGCGCGCCACCCAGCCGCCGGAAATACTCGGCGCATCATTGCGCTCCAGTAACAGCACCTTCATGCCGTTGGAAAGCTGATGCTCCTTTACCGCCACTTGCTGTGCCTCCAACCACAGTGGCACTAAGAATAAACCCAGAAGAATTCTCATAATCCGGCCAGAGCAGAACACCCCCAACCCCACCCGTCAACGGGGAAAGGTGTTCTACATATCATAGAGGCCGTCGTCACGGGTGTAGGGCATGCTGCGGCCGGCTGGACTTCCAGAGCCACCATCGCCTTCGGCCCCCATGAATTGATCGAAGAGTTCGCCCATGTCCTCCTCGATTTTGTCAGGATCTTCACCAGCCTCAAGGCGACGAATAGCGTCGTTCATTTCCTTGGGCATTATGTCCGCGGGAAGCACATCCTGCATCTTGCGCATCATATGGGCCATGTGCTTGGGGTTATTTTCGTCCAGATGCGCCATGTCGCGTTCCATATCGCGCATGGCCCGTTGCACGCGGGGATCCTCGAAATCGGGCATGCCTTCCATGTCTTCGCTCCCCTCTCCACCGGTCTGGGGCTCGGCCACGCCCTTGAGCATGGCAAAGCGGCTGACCTCCTTAACCAGCTGTTGGTTGCCGCATTGGGGGCACACAGGCGAGCGCTCGGCCTTTAGACGGCGGGAGAGAAACTGGAAAATCTTTCGGCAATCGGGGCAGGCGTACTCGAAAATCGGCATCGTTTGGCCAAAACTTTTCGCGGGAACGTCCCGGCTGTCAAGGGGTGTCCATTGACAATCAACTGTTCCCGCGCGTAGGTTGCTTCATGCAGCGAAACCACTGGATTGCGGCGGGCACGGTGGCGATGGTGCTGATAGGCGCCCTGCTTTGGAAGGGCCGACCACAGGCAGAGCCGCCCAGCTTCCGGAATTCCGATCAACTTCTCACCGAATCGGGCCGTTTGTTTGCCGTGGGTGATTCCGCGCCCTACAGCGGTCCGGTGGTGGATTATCATCCCAACGGCAACAAAGCCTATTCGGTGACGATGGTGGATGGCGTAGCGCAGGGCCTAGCCACGGAGTGGCATGAAAACGGCCAAAAGAAAACGGAAGCCACCCTGCAGGACGGCGAGGCAGTGGGCGTGTTACGCGGCTGGTACGATACCGGGCAGCCGCAATATGATGTGCCGCTGCAAAACGGCGAGGCCGAAGGCATCACCACCGAGTATTACCCGGGCGGCCAACGCCGGAATGAAACCATGTATGTGCGCGGCCAACGTCATGGCCTGGAGACAGGCTACTCCGAGGCGGGTGTGCTGAAATGGAAAGCTGAATGGCGGCACGATCGGTTACACGGCGAGTACACCGAATTTTATCCCAACGGCCATAAACGCAGTATCACGCGCTACGAGAACGGCATTACCGAAGGCCCCGCGACCGGCTGGTTTGAGAGCGGGGAAAAATCCTGGGCGGCCCAGTGGACGGACGACACTCCCGTGGGCACGCACATGGAATGGTACGTGAGCGGCCAACTCATGCGACAAAAGCAATTTTCCGCCGGTCAACTCACCGTCCTGCATGAATGGCACCGCAACGGCAAGGCCATGGTGGAGGCAGTCTACACGCAGGGGCGGTTAGTCTCTCAAAAACGCTGGGATGACAATGGCACGCTGCTGTTAACCATGGGCGAGGCGAATCCGACTCCAACCAACACACCGAAGCCCGGGGTGGAGGAGACCCCGAATGACAAACCCAACCCCAACGCGCCCGGCCGCCGCACCGCCTGGGTAACCACGCGGTTAAACGCTGTGTATCAGGGAAAATCCAGTGCCACCGTCAAGGCAGCCTTTGGCGCGCCGGACCAAAGGCTGGGTGACACTTGGGTGTACCGCGAAATGATGATCATTGATCCCATTAGCCGCCGCCGCCTGAGCACGGCACAGTTTCTGATCAAGGACGGGAAAGT
>WTHG01000238.1 GCA_011523245.1 Verrucomicrobiales bacterium
CAGCAAATCGATATTTGATCGAGCTATATGAATTCAGGTCCGAAGATGAGCTAATTGGCCACACTGATTTCGATTTGTTACCGCGGCGTTTAGCCGAAAAATTTCGGCAGGATGATTTACAAATCATGGAAAGCGGACAGCCCGCCCGAAAAATCGTTGAGTTATTTCTGAACCGCCAAGGCATTCCCTCCTGGTTTCTCACCTCCAAATATCCGATCCGCTCCACCCAAGGAAAAGTCATCGGTATCATGGGCATCATTCAAGATTATGATGCCCGTAAGGATTTGTTTGCCGAGGAACCTGAATTACGAACTGCCCTTGCCCATTTGCATGACCACTTTCGTGAAAAGTTATCCATCCAAACCCTAGCCAAACACTGTCAGTTATCCCTACGGCAATTCGAACGCAGATTTCAGGCAAGATTTAATCTGACCCCACAACAATACCTCATCAAGTTGCGCATTCAGGAAGCGTGCGAACAGCTCATGCTCCCTTCACAAACCATTGGTGCCATCGCATTGGATTTGGGGTTTTATGACCAAAGCTCGTTTACTGTGCAGTTTAAAAAACAGATGGGCCTCACCCCTCTGCAATACCGGAAACAATACCGATAAGCGGACGTCTAAAACTATTGTCCCAAGCCCAACAACTTCACACAGACCGGAAGGGGATTTCGACTTTGTGGCCGATCGGCGAGAGCTTGCCGAAACCCAGATCCAGCTTCAGCCAATATATGCCCTCCCTTCAGTGCAATTTTAGGTACCGGTTTACACCAGCAATTCCTTAGGAACGGCCTGCAAAGGCGGGATGAGGAGAGCGGCAAAAAATGGGGGAATTGGGATTTCGGCTGCATTCGGCAATTTTTCAGACAAAAAAATCCGCCTGCAACGCTTTCAGAGTGCAGACGGGCCACCTGCAAAGTAGAGTGCCCCCGCAAAATGAGCAATCCAACTGCCAACTGGCCCGCGTGGCTGGCCGAACATAGCCCTAAACTGCTGCTGTTCGCCCGCACCCAAACACGCAGTGAAGCCGATGCTAAGGATGTGTTGCAGGAGGCCATTGTGGAGGCGGCGCGAAAAAGTCACGGTGTCCCGCCGGATTTGCCGCTGGTCTACGCCACACTCCGACGGCGCGCCGTGGATCTGGCCCGCAGCACCGATCGCCGCACGGCCCGCGAGGAGGCCGCAATCGAAGCAACCGAGACTTGCTGGTTTGATGACCGCATCGAAAAAAAGGAAACTGCCCGGCTCATTGACCAAGCCGTGAAACGGATGCCTGAAAAATTTCGCGAAGTGGTTATGCTGAAAATCTGGAGCGACCTCACCTTCGCTCAGATCGCCGAGACTCTGGACATTCCGTTGAACACTGCCGCCTCGCGCTATCGGTACGGACTGGAAAGCCTACGGCGCGACACGAATTTGAAACTGCGATAACCCATGAAAGACCTGAACCACGAACCGGATTTTGATCCCGCATTGGAACATGAGCTACGGAAACTCGCGCCAGCCCCGGTGGAGGACCGTCTGCTCGAACGCATGGAAGAAGCCGTAACCCACGACACCACCTCAGTACAACCGACACGACATCCTACCCGCAACTGGCGGCTCTGGGTCATACCTGCCACCGCCGCGGCCACTATCACGCTCATGGTTTTGCTGGCACCACAATCTCCAACGCCCCAAGCCGACGAAACGATCAACCCTCAGGCCTCCCTGCCAGCCATGACGGAAACCGAGGAAGACCCCATCGAGCTCTTTCCTATTCGCCGCAACAACGAAGTGATGGAAGCTGTTCATGAAGGCATCATCCAAGTTCCCGGCCAAGCGCCCTACCGCAAGGTGCGTGTGCAGGTAATGGACTCCACGGAATGGATCGCCCCCGATGGCGTGACTCGCGTGGAGTATCAGGTGCCCCGCGAGGAGCATCTGCTCGTGCCACTCGAGATTCGTTAATTTCACACAATAAATCTAAACCAAATCAATTACCAATGAATACCAAACTCATCCTTACATTCGCCGCCACCGTGGTGCTGCCATTGATGGCGGATGATCCCGCCCAGAAACCCCAGCCCAAACAAGCACCCGGCGCCGGGGTATTTAAAATAGAAACGGCCACCCAAGGCACCTATCTCGGTGTCGCCATGGATGCCATCCCGGCCGTGCTGCGTGCTCAGCTGAATCTGCCCGAGGGCATTGGCGTCGTCGTATCGTTTGTGGCCAAAGGTAGCCCAGCCGAGAAGGCCGGTTTGAAAGCCAATGATGTGATCACACAAATGGACGATCAATTGATCGTCAACGCCGAACAATTGCAGACACTCATCAAGAGCAAAAAACCCGGTGACGCCGTGAATCTCACCTATTATCGCCAGGGCAAGGAACACATGGCCAAAGCCAAGCTGGCCAAGGGCGCGCTTACCGCAGGGGATGAACGCCCTCCGCAACCGTTGCGGCTGGAAAACGGCGAATGGAAACCGTTCAACGTGCCTAACGGTCTCGGCCTCATGAAGCAGTTCCCGTTGCAACCGGGCAATCAGGAAGATCTACAAAAGGCTCTGGAACAACTCCGCGAACAACTGGAAAACATGCCGAATATTCAACCTGGCCAATTACCCAAGGGCTTTAACTTTCAGTTCGGATTCCCCGGAGGTCAGGGCTTTCAAATTCCGCCCATGCCCGAGGGCGTTCCCGGTAAGCCCGGTTTCAACGCCAATATCGCTAGCAGCGTGACGATCGCCGACAACACCGGCAACTACACGCTCAAGACCCATAACGGCAAAAAACATTTCACTGCCAAGGATAAGAATGGCGATGAATTGTTCGACGGCCCGGTGGACAATGAGAAACAGCGCGATGCACTTGACCGCCACTTGATCAAAAAGCTCGAGCAACTTGAAGGTATGGGTAACGGCAAGGGCGGCATCCAATTGCGACAATTCCGGTTCAACGGCGGCCGCGGCTGGCCGCGTGATCCGGATTTCCGATTTGAGATCAACCCGAACAACCGGAAGCCCGCGCCCAAGAAAAAACCCGGCAAGAATCGATCCGAGGCGTAAGCGACTTTAACGCAAACTATTCCGCGGCGGACTCATTGGAGTCCGCCGTTTTTTTAATCTCCAACCCACCCGAACGCACATGCAGATCGCGTTGCGGGAACGGGATCTCGATATCATGTTCGCGGAATTTCTGGTCGATAGCGAAGTTAATATTGCTGATGAACCGGCGCGGGCTCTGGGCCATTTCCGAGGTCCACACTGCCAACTCAAAATCCAGCGAGCTTTCGCCAAAGGTCGTAAAGAAAACCGACGGCTCAGGGTCTTTCAGAGTCTTTTTATTTTCCGCCGCCACCTCCAGCAGCAACCGCTCCACCAGTTTTGTGTCCGTACCATACGCCACGCCGATCGGGATGCGAATGCGAACCTTAGGATCACCGTGACTCCAATTCGTGACCGTCTGCGAAATGAAATCGCCGTTCGGCACAATCATCGTAATGTTATCATTGGTCACCACTGTGGTACTGCGCAGGCTGATTTTCTTCACGCGCCCGGCCACGCCGCCCACTTCAATACGGTCGCCAATGGCAATAGGTTGCTCGGCAAAAATAATGATGCCGCTCACGAAATTGTTAATGATGTTTTGCAGGCCAAAACCGATACCCACACCGACCGCACCGGCAATAAAGGCCAGTGAACTCAAATCAATTCCCACAAACTGAAAGGCCATATAAAACCCAATGACCGTGAAAATGTACCCCAGAATTCGTGCTATACCGTACTCCAGTGCCTCGGGAAGTTCGGTCTTTTCAAAAATCCTCATCACCACGCGTTCGCGAATGATTTTCTCGATCACGATAACCAGAATGAACAACACACCCAGAACCAGCAGGCTTTTCAGGGTAATGCTGTTCTCACCCAGCTTGAAGAGCGGGTAATTGATGACCCTAGAGAAAGTTATTCCGGATTCCGATTCCACCTCCACCTGAGCGACCGACGCAACCGAGGCATTATCATCGGTGGCCGACAGTACCGGCGTCAGCCACAAACAAAGCACTGCGCCCATCCAGAGTGTCATCTGCCGTTTCGATTCCAGAATCATCCTTAGAATCCTGTCGCTGAAAAGCCGTCAACAGAAGCAAAAAGTATGCGCCACCAGCTCAACAATCTTCGTTACACTTCCCAAATTCATCGCTAATCTTTTGCGCCATGAAACGTTTGGCCCCCATGCTGGTGATGATCCTTGCCGGCTGCAACACCACCCCGGTCAGTACCATCGCCGATCCGCTGGATAAAAAACTGCCCAATCTTCCCGGCGGCAAAATCAACCGGCCGTTCTCCGCCCTGATGCCCAAGCGCGAAACCGGCGCAGAAGCTTTCCTCAAAGCACATCCGAAATACGACGGCCGCGGTGTGGTGGTCGCCGTGTTTGATACCGGCGTGGATCCCGGTGCGCCCGGCCTGCAAACCACGCCCGATGGACGCCCCAAGATCGTGGACGTAGTCGACGGATCCGGTAGTGGCGACATCAACACCTCCTCCGTGCACGAACTCAAGGAAGGCAAACTAACCGGCCTGACTGGCCGCACGCTCACTCTGCCCGAGCAATGGAAAAGCCGGGACGGCAAATATCGCCTCGGCCTCGCCGAAGCCTATCGCCTGTTCCCAGCTGATCTCGTGAACCGCCTGAAATCCAAGCGCCGTGAACAATGGGACATCACCCAACGCAACCGGCGCGCCGAACTCGAACAGACCCTCAAGGACTGGGATAGGGCCAATCCCAAACCAGACAAAGAAACCTTTGCCGAACGCGAGGAACTGGAGGCGCAATTGACCACCCTGAAAGCCTTGCAACGCTCCTACCGAGATCCCGGCCCGCTTTATGAT